>DASTWJ010000097.1:0-4164 GCA_035776695.1 Bacilli bacterium | reverse complement strand
TTCTCGCAAATCCAGAGCGAGAAGCTGTTCGTTGGGGGCAGGAAGCGGCCACGTATGCTCAGATCCAAGCAGGCATGAACCAAGTGGCCGACGCCTTGCTTCAGCGGGGCGTGGAACCGAACGTTCGGGTCGGTGTGTATGTGGCAAATCCCCTGCATCGTCTAAAGGCGATCTTAGGGGTGATGAGAGCGGGGGCGGTCGTGATGACCGCCGACCCTCTTGAGACGATTTCGCAAGTGAAAACCCGGTTTGAACGGGTCGGTGTCACCTATGTGGTGTGTGAAAGCGAATCAGCGGACGCACTTGGTACCCATGCGGATGCGACCGTACGGATGGATCAGTTGGAAGACTCGACCGTGTTCGAGCTTCCCCCCCTTCCTGCGGGAGAAGACGACGCGTATGTGACCATTGCGTTTGGGCGAGAAGTGGTTCGAAAGCATGTGGAATTGGCGGACAGAACGGCATCTTGGCAGGTCGCTTTTGACTTGCGAGAGGATGAAACGTACGCCTTGTGGCAAGCCGAGCAAGGCGATGCCTGGTTGGATCATGCGCTCTGGACGTTGACGAGGGGGGCGAAGTTGCTGCTGCCCGCTCAAGCGGGGACGCAGGACGCGTTGCTGGCTTGCCTCTCAGAGATGCGGGCGGATGTCGCCTATCTGGATTCGCCGGTCTTGGCGCGGCTTGCCCATGCCAAAAAGCCGATTCCGCAGGGACTTCGCGCGATGCTCTGCGGCAGCGAACCGTTGCGGCAAGAGGTGGTCGATGCTCTGCTGACCGATCGGACGACCGATCTTTATTTCTGCTTCGCACCGAGCGGCTTGCCGCTGAACTTGACGCCTGTCCAAGCGCAGCCGGGCTCGGGACATGGCCGTTTGTCGCTGGGGACTCCGCGCGTGGGGCGCGCTACGCTCCTCGATCAGCAGGGGCACGAAGTGGAAGAGGGCGTCGTTGGTGAGATTTATCTGTGGGACGGCCAGCAGGCAGTCGCCACCGGATTCAAAGCGACTTTGTCTGCCGAAGGAGACTGGCGCTTGGTGGAAAGCCAGTCCAAATCGTTGGCGATTGTCGGGCAGCAAATCTGCGACACGAACCGGATCGTATCCGCTCTGATGAAGCATGTCGAGGTGGCGGACGCGGTCGTGTTGGTGAAGACGACGGTGGCCGGATGCGCCGAACCGGTCGCCTATGTGGTGCTCGCAGACGAACATGTGGGTGCAGGCGACCTGTACGAAAAACTGCAAGACGAGATGCCGCGAGCAGAGCTTGGCTTCAAGGTGGCTGTCGTAACTTCTATCCCGTTGGTAAACGGGTATGTTGATGAAGCGACCTTGACGAAAATGCCGGTTGTTTCTTCGACGGAGATTCGGGCGGTCGAGGAGAAAATTCGTCTGCTGCCGGGTGTTTCGGCAGCCGATTCGATCGTCGTGCCCAATCAAATCGAAGAAGAGCGCCTGGCTATAGCGGACATTCTGCCCAAAGAAGCGGATTCAAACATGCTGGTGGCGACCGAGTTGGACGAGACAGCGGCCGTCGTGAAGGAAGAGGGCGCGAATGAAACGGCTCAGAGGGTGGCCGATCGACCGCTCGCTTACCAAAACGGAGGAGAGCTCGTCATCCCGGACGAACTGCCGCGTGATTTGTCAACGGCGTTGCAGGAGACCGCCCGCCGCTATCCGCACAAAGGGCTCACGGTCATCGACTCCGAGGGAGCGGAAACGTTCCTCAGCTATCCCGATCTGGTGCGCCGCGCGAAGCACATCCTCGGCGGGTTGCAAGCACACGGATTCAAACCCGGTGCGCGCGTAATCCTCCAAGTTGATAATCTGGCCGGTCATTTCTCCGCTTTCTGGGCTTGCGTGATGGGCGGGATCACCCCGGCGACCGTGGCGATCGCTCCTACGTACAAGCAGGAAAACGGCGTCGTCGCGAAGATCTACCACACCTGGAACCTGTTGGAAAAGCCGCTGATCCTCACCACCGACCGTCTCAAAGGTTCGCTGGAGCAGATGACAGAGCTTTATGCGATGGAAGGGCATGAAGTGTTGACGGTCGAGGGGTTGGAACGCGACCAGGTCGAAGGCGCTGTCCATGATGTACAGCCCGGTGACCTGGCTTTCTTCCAGCTGACGTCAGGCAGTACGGGTGCGCCGAAATGCATTCAAGAGGTACACGAAAAGATCATCCGTCATATCATGGGCGGGAAGTTGAATAACGGGTACAACGCTGATGACATCAGCCTGAACTGGCTCCAACTTGACCATGTCGTTCCGATCTTGACCAGTCACCTGAAAGACGTGTACCTCGGCTGTTCGCAAATCCATGTGCGCACCGACTATGTGCTTTCCGATCCGCTGCACTGGCTTGACTTGATCGAAACGCATCGAGTGACCCATAGCTGGTCGCCGAACTTTGGGTTTAAGATCGTCAGCGAAGCATTAAAAGAGAACGACGGCAAGAGCTGGGATCTGAGCTCACTGAAGTATCTGATGAACGCAGGTGAGCAGGTCACGCTGCCGATCATCAAAGAATTTCTGGATGCAACCCGAAGCTACGGTGTGGCCGAGCAGGTCATGCAACCGGCGTTCGGGATGGCGGAAGTCTGCACCTGTATGACGTTCTGCAATGATTTTTCGCGTGACGTGCACGGGGTTCATGTGTTGAAGTCCACCCTGCACGACCTCATCGAGCTCGCGGACGAATCCCGTCGCGACGAAGCGATCACATTTGTCAGCTCCGGACGAGTGGTGCAAGGTGTGGAGATTCGAATCGTCGATGGGCAAAATGAACTCTTGCCCGAAGGCAAGATCGGTCGCTTCCAGATTCGCGGCGGCGTCGTGACGCCCGGCTACCTGAACAACCCAGAGGCCAACAAAGAGTCGTTCGTGGGTGACGGTTGGTTTAATTCCGGCGACTTGGGATTCATCTTAAACGGTGAACTGTTCATCACAGGTCGTGAAAAAGAACTGATTATCATCTACGGGGCGAACTTCTACTGCCATGAAATCGAGGAGATCGCCGCACAGGTCGATGGGGTGCTGCCGACGTTCGTCGCGGCCAGCGGTGTACAAGACCCGGGCACCGGTTCGGAGACCCTTGCCATTTTCTTTGTGGCGACCACGGAAGATTTTGCGCAACAGATTCAAATCGCCCAAGAGATTCGTACCACAGTCGCTGCGAAGCTTGGCATCGCACCGGGGATCGTCGTTCCGTTGGAGGAATCCACCTTTTTGAAGACGACCAGTGGCAAGATCCAACGGGACGTGATGAAAAAAGCGTTCTTGAACGGCCAGTACGACGAGATTCTGAAACGGATCGATCTGGTGCTCGGCAACGAGAACACCTTGCCGAACTGGTTCTTCCGCAAACACTGGGTAGCGCGTCAGTTGTCTGTCAAGATGCAACATTCGATCGATGTGGCGTTGATTTTGGGCAACCAAGACGGCGTCGGCGGTCAATTCGCTTCGCAGGTTCGCAACGGCGGCGGTCAAGCGGTGCTCGTCGAGGCCGGGTTCGGGTTTGAAAAGTTGGGCGAACAGCATTTCACAGTCGACCCGAACAAGACGGAAGATTTTGCGGCTGTACTTTCCGAGCTTTTCGAGTCTGGGATCACGCCGACGCACTTCGTGCACGCATGGCCATTTGATGTCGAGGCGAGTAGGGAAGTCGGGCTCTACAGCTTGATTCGCCTCCTGAATGCGATCGATCAAGGCGGAGTCCGTGCGTTGAACCTGCTGCTGATCACCCGCCATGCCTGGGGCGTGGTGGAAGCAGACCGTGCGAACCCCGAGGCGGCTGCCATGTCAGGGATCTTGAAGACACTGGAGCAGGAGCGACCCGGATCGCGTTGTCTCCATGTCGACTTCGATACAGCGGCACCGTCTGCGGTGGCGAAAGCGGCCTATCAGGAGCTGACCGATGGCGCGTTGGCTGCGGAAGTCGCTTTCCGTGGCGGCAAACGGATGATTCCGAAGCTTGCTCCGGCCGACCTGACGCAAGGTCAGTCGCCGTGGCCGATCAAGCGAGGGGGTCATTACCTCATCACCGGCGGTACCGGCGGGATCGGCAGCCTTCTTGCGAAAATGCTCTTGGAGCAATTTGACGCGCATGTGCTGTTGGTCGCCCGTTCCGCGATGAACGACGAGGCGACTGTGTGGAAAGATCTCG
>DASTWJ010000096.1:0-14667 GCA_035776695.1 Bacilli bacterium | reverse complement strand
GTGGCAACACAGGAGGCGGTCGCGGTGGCAACGCAGAAGGCGGTCGCGGTGGCAACACAGGAGGCGGTCGCGGTGGCAACGCCGTAGGCGGCCGTGGTGGCAACACAGGAGGCGGTCGTGGTGGCAACACAGGAGGCGGTCGCGGTGGCAACACAGGAGGCGGTCGTGGTGGCAAAACAGGAGGCGGTCGTGGTGGCAACACAGGCGGCGGTCAACGAGCCGGTTCTCGAGGTCGAGGCCGCTAGCGCTCAGCGCAAAACTATTTGAAGACAGGAGCATCACACCCACCCTATGAAAAACGGACAAACCCGCAGCGACATCCGCGCCGGTCTCACCGTGGACATCGTCTTGAAAAAAGACCAACCCACCGGCAAACTGACACGCGGTGTCGTGAAGGACATTCTAACCAAATCCCCCAACCACCCCCACGGCATCAAAGTCCGCCTCCAAGACGGACAAGTCGGGCGGGTGAAGGTGATTCACGAGTAAACAGAGCGAAACGGAGCCTCGTAAGAAAGAGGATCCGTTTCTTTTTTTATTTATTGGTCACAATCTCAACCAGTTCCGGTGCCGACTCACCTTCTGAATAATAGGTCAGAATATAAAGTTGATCGACGGATATGGAATTCCACTCCGGTTGGTCTGAAACAAGTAGGGCGATTTCATGTCGAGGGTTGAGGTCGGGGTTATAGCCTCGTATCCAATGCTCATGGTCTTGCGTAAACTTATCCTCCACATAAAATTGCGTAGTGGTACTCGATTTGATGGGGTGCGGATAAATGAAGATGACGAACAGGGCAAGAGCTAAGATGGCGACCACGAGGACAACTTTTACTCGCAAATGTATCACCTACCTACAAGTATTCGAATAGACAAACGAGCACCTGTAAGACGTATTGCGTCTTGCAGGTGCTCTTCTTGCAGACTATCACTTTTGCGCCCAGTCTTCCACGTTCCAGACTTGGGTGACCCAGTCTTTGTAGAACTCGGGCTCGTGGCAGACGAGCAGGACGGTGCCACGGTAGTTTTTCAACGTGTCGGCCAACTCCTCTTTCGCTACGACGTCCAAGTGGTTCGTCGGCTCGTCGAAGAGGATCAGGTTGGAGGGGGTCAGCATCAGCTTGCAGAGGCGGACTTTGGCGTGTTCGCCGCCGGAGAGCGCCGTCAGCTTGGAGGTGATGTGCTCGTTCCCCAGCCCGCAGCGGGCGAGGTTGGCGCGCACGTCTTGGTTTGCCAAGTGCGGGAACTCGTTCCACACGTCTTCCAGCGCCGTCAAGCCCGGCGCCGCGTTCACTTCCTGCTCGAAGAAGATCGGGTGCAGGTAATCGCCGCGCTCGACCTGCCCGTTCAAGGGCTCGATCAGCCCGAGGATCGTCTTCATCAGCGTCGATTTGCCCATGCCGTTCATGCCGGTGATCGCGACTTTCTCCCCGCGCTCCAGCTTGAAGTTCAGCGGCGGCAACAGCGGGAAGTTGTAGCCGATCTCCAAATCGGTCGCTTCAAACACCAACTTCGACGACAACCGCGTCTCTTCAAATCGGAAGCTCGGACGCGGGTAGGTCACCGGCTTCTCCAACCGATCCATCTTGTCCAACATCTTCTGACGCGATTTCGCACGGCCCGACGTAGAGGCACGCGCTTTATTTTTCTGAATGAACTGCTCCATCCGCTTGATCTCATCCTGCTGGCGTTCAAACGCGTCTTCCTCCTGCGCACGCTTCGCCAGATACACCTCGATGAACTTCTCGTAGTCGCCCGCGTAACGGGTCATCTTGCCGCCTTCCAAGTGGTAGATCACGTTGACGACATCGTTCATGAAGTCCACGTCATGGGAGATCAGGACGAACGCATACGGGTAGTCTTGCAGGTAGTGGGTCAGCCATTCGATATGCTCGACGTCGAGGTAGTTGGTCGGCTCGTCGAGGAGCAGGACGTTCGGCTTTTCGAGCAGCAATTTGGCCAGCAGGACTTTCGTACGCTGCCCGCCGGAGAGGTCTTGCACTTCGCGCTCCAAGCCGATCGCCATCAGGCCGAGGCCTTTGGCGATCTCCTCGACTTTCGCATCGATCATGTAAAAGCCGCTATGTTCCAGCCGCTCCTGAATCTCGCCCATGTCCTCCAGCAATTGCTCCAACGTCTCCGCATCGGCGTCGCCCATCTGTTCGGCGATCTTGCCGATCTCCGCTTCCATGTCAAAGAGCGGCTTGAACGCGTCGTTCAACACATCGCGAATCGTTTTCCCCGGCGTCAACGCCGCGTGCTGGTCCAGATAGCCGACCGTCGCGCGGTTCGACCATTCCAACTTGCCCTGATCCGCTTCCAACTTGCCGGTCAGGATGTTCATCAACGTCGTCTTGCCCGTGCCGTTCGCACCGACCAAACCGACATGCTCGCCGTTCAACAGGCGGAAATTCACATTGGCAAAAAGATGGCGTGCCCCGAAACCGTGGCCGATATTTTCAACATTTAGGATGCTCATGGTTGTTTTTCCTCCGCTATTTCGATAAAGGATCACTAATACAACATCATACCATCAAATTGTGGCGACATGTTGAATTTTGCGGAGAGGAATATTTGGGACAGCTTCCTTTGTAGGATAGTAGGGGAGGGATGGACGTGGCTGAGATGTCGTTAGAGCCCTTGTTCGGATTGTTGGTCGTCATCTTCGTATCCCATCTGTTTTTTTCCAGAGGGACGATGTTTCGGTTGCCATCCGTGATCACCTATCTGGTGGTGGGCATGTTGTTGCGTAGCAGCGGACTGGCTCTGTTTGTCGAGCCGTCTTCTGCGTGGGTCATCGGCATCGGCCATTTTGGCTTGTGTTACCTGTTGTTTTTGTCTGGTCTGGAAGTCGATGTCGGGATGTTGTTTCAAAAAGGGAACCAAAAGCCGTTGAAAATCGGCTCGCTTATGTTCTTGACCACCGTCGTGCTCGCCTATCTGTGTTCTTGGGGCATGCATCACATCGACCCTTCGATCACACCGTGGATGATGACGCTGGTGCTATCCACGACATCGCTTGGCATCGTCTTGCCCGCCTTGAAGGAGCGGGGCGTGGTGTCCACCGAATACGGGCAGACGCTACTCGCTTCCGCCGTGCTGGCCGACTTGGTGACGACGCTCGCCGTTTCGGTGGTGGCCGACGTGTATCATCACGGATTATCTGTGCATCAGGCGGGCGTGGTATTGTTGTTCGTGGGCGTGTTCCTGTTTTATTTCCTGATTCGCCGGGTGTTTCAATCGAGGTTGTGGACGGTGCTTTTTCAAAATTCGCAAGTGATCAAGCTCCAAGGCGTGTTGGCGGTAGTCGGGTTGTTTTCGTTGGTCGCCTCGTGGATCGGGTTGGAGCCGATCTTCGGCTCCTTTCTCGCGGGGTTGATGCTGGCGGCGTTCCGCTTGCGGGAAACGAACCGCCTGCGTCAGTTGTTGGAGGGTGGGGGGTATGGGATCTTCGTTCCTTTGTTCTTCATATTGGCGGGGATGCAGTTTCATTGGCAGGAAGTATTGGTTTCCACGACGATACGGACGTGGCTACCGCTGTTGTTGCTCGTTGCGCTGGGGGTGAAAGTACTGCCGATGCTCTGGTACGGTCGCCCCTTTGGGGAAAAGCCGTCGTGGGCCGGGGGGATGCTGCTGTCCGCGCGGTTGACGCTGGTGCTGGTCGCCTCCTCGATCGGTGTGCGGTTGGGATTGATTCCCCATGCCATCAATGAGGCGCTGATGATCGTGACGGTGGTGACGTCGATTTTGGCGCCGTTGCTGTTTGACAGGTTGTTGCCGAAACGGTTGTAGTGGTAGATTGGAACTACGAGCAACCCGTATTTTTCGGGAACAAAGGATGATCGGATATGAAGAACAAGACATTGCCTATTGAAAAATCCCTGCCTGCGCTGAAAGAGGCGTTGCGTTCCCATGTGAACGCCGTGCTTTCAGCGCCGCCGGGGTCCGGCAAGACGACGCGGGTCCCGCTGGCGTTGTTGGACGAGCCGTGGTTGGAAGGTCGGAAGATCCTGCTCTTGGAGCCCCGTCGGTTAGCGGCGCGGGCCTCTGCGCGTTTTATGGCGCGGTCGTTGGGGGAGCCCGTGGGCGAGACGGTCGGGTATCGGGTGCGGATGGAGACGAAGGTCGGGCCGCGGACGCAGGTGGAAGTGGTGACGGAAGGCGTGTTGACGCGGATGTTGCAGAGCGACCCGGCGTTGGAGGATGTCGGGTGTGTGATTTTTGACGAGTTTCATGAACGGAGCTTGCAGGCCGACTTGGGCTTGGCGCTGAGCTTGCAGTCGCAAGGGGTGTTGCGGGAGGACTTGCGGCTGTTGGTGATGTCGGCGACGTTGGACGCGGAGCCGGTGGCGGAGTTGCTTGGTGGTGCGAGTGCGTCGGGGCAAGCGCCGGTCGTGGTGGGGGAAGGGCAGAGCTATCCGGTGGAGACGCGGTTTTTGGCGCGGCGTGTGGAAGGGCGGGTCGAGCCGGCGGTGGTGTCGGTGATCCGCGAGGCGTTGCGGGAGACGGAAGGGGATTTGCTGGTGTTTCTGCCCGGCGTCGGAGAGATTCGGCGGGTGGAGGAACGGTTGCGAGAAGGGGGCTTGGAGGGTGGCGTGGTGATTGCGCCGCTCTATGGCAACTTGCCGCAGAAGGAGCAGGATCGTGCGATTGAGCCGAGTCGGGAGGGAGAGCGGAAGGTCGTGCTTTCGACCTCGATTGCGGAGACGTCGTTGACGGTCGAAGGCGTGCAAGTGGTGATCGACAGCGGCTTGATGCGCGTGCCGCGCTTTTCGCCGCGCACGGGCATGACGCGGCTGGAGACGGTCACGGTGTCGCGTTCTTCGGCTGACCAGCGTCGCGGCCGCGCCGGACGCTTGGGGCCGGGGGTGTGTTACCGGCTGTGGACGGAAGCGGAGGATCGGAGCTTGGTGCCGCAGGGGAAGCCGGAGATCTTGGAGGCGGATCTTGCGCCGCTCGTGTTGGAAATGGCGGCGTGGGGGATTGGTGATCCGGCGGAGTTGAGCTGGCTGGATTTGCCGCCGGTGTGGGCGTGTAAGCAGGCGCAGGAGTTGCTGGGGCAGTTGGGCGCGTTGGATGAGGAAGGGAAGATCACGGCGCATGGGCGCGAGATGGCGGAGCTGGGGTTGCATCCGCGGTTGGCGCATCTGGTGTTGAAGGGGAGGGAGTTCGGGTATGGGGCGCTGGCTTGTGAGTTGGCGGCGTTGTTGAGTGAGCGGGATATTTTGCAAGGGGAGCAGGCGTTGCCGAATGTGGACTTGCGGTTGCGCGTGGAGGCTTTGCATCGGACGGGGGATGGTGGCCGTTCGAGTGATGCAATCCTGTTTGGGCATCGCGTGAATATGGCGGCATGTCGGCGTGCGTTGGTAGAGGCGAAACATTGGAAGAGAGCGATAGGTGTTGCTGGTGAGGTGGTAGCACATGAAGATGTGGAGATGTGTGGCCTGTTGCTCGCCTTCGCCTACCCGGATCGGATTGCACAGAAGCGCTCGACAGGACGATTTTTGCTGAGAAACGGTCGTGGGGCGGCGTTGCAGGATGGGCAGCCTTTGGCGAAGGAAGCGTACCTGGTGGCGGCGGAGTTGGATGACCAAGGGGCGGAGAGTCGGATGTTCTTGGCCGCTCCTGTGGAGTTGAGCGAGTTGGAGCGGTATGTAGGGGAGCAGATCGAGGAAGAGGAGTTTGTCGAGTGGGATTCGTCGGTGAAGGCGGTTAAGGCTCGGTTGCGGAAGCGGTTGGGGGCGTTGGTTGTGAAGGATGCGCCGTTGCAGGAGCCCGACCCCGATGCGCTGCTGGAGGCGCTTTTGCAAGGGATACGAAAAGAGGGATTGGGTCTGCTGCCGTGGAGCAAGTCGGCGAAGCGACTGCGGGCAAGGTTGCAAATGATGCATCAGTATGAGCCGGAGAAATGGCCGGATGTGTCTGATGAAGGGCTGTTGGCGACTTTGGAAGACTGGTTGGCTCCGCATGTGTACGGCGTGAAAAACCGCGATGGGTTGCAGGCTTTGCAGTTGGTATCCATCTTGGAAGGGCTGTTGAGTTGGGATCAGCGTCGTGAGTTGGACGAGCTGTTCCCGACGCACATAGTCGTGCCGAGCGGTTCCCGCGTACTTATCGACTACAGCGACCCGACCAAGCCCGTGCTGGCCGTGCGGTTGCAAGAGATGTTCGGCTTGCAGGAGACGCCGAGGATTGCGAGGGGCAGGGTGCCGTTGACGTTGCATTTGCTTTCGCCTGCGCATCGGCCAGTGCAAGTGACGCAAGACTTGGCGAGTTTTTGGAGCAGCACCTATTTTGACGTGAAGAAAGATTTGAAAGGGCGCTATCCGAAGCACTATTGGCCTGATGATCCCTTGCAGGCTCCTCCAACGAAAATGATCAAACCGAGACTATAGGAATAATGAGTTCATAATTTATCGAGGGACGGCAAATCTTTGTGTGTTACTAGGCAGTAGGGGATGATGGAGTCACAAAAATAAAGAAGACATAGGATTACCTATGTCTTCTTTATTTTATTCGCGTAAAACAAACAAACCCTACATAAATATTTAGCTCTATATAGCGTTTTAAAAAATGTTTTATTAAATATCGAACAAACGCCCTCCTCTCGGATTAAAAAGCCTCGAATGAAACATAGCAGCATATGTGTCTGTCATCCCAGCAATATAATCACAAACAATTCGTGCCTGATCTGCATCAGTTGTAGCTATTTTAATAGCATCCCGCTCCTTATTCGGTAATAATTTTGGCTCTTGGGAAATAGCCTTAAATAGGTCGGTCACAACTCTGTACCCACGATATTCCATGGTTTGTACTTCTTGAGATTGAATCACTTTTTCGATTACGAGTCCATTTAGATTTTCTACCAATTCTGATACATGTTTATCCAAAACGGCTTTGTACCTAAATCTGTTAGATGTGTACTGAGTGTCCTCAATCAGGTCTACACCTGCGATAACGATAGACATAATATCCGCAATTAGATCGTGGACTTGTGCTCGAAATTCTAAGGAATTGGGATTTAAAGTGATGTGCTTGGCTAGGATGTTAGGCATTTTCTCGATCCGATTTGCGAATCCTCTTAGTGTCTCGAAGATACAGTTTACATCGATTAACTTAAGCTTAATCGCATCCTCTAGATCATGTGTAGCATAGGCCGTGTCATCTGCAATTTCCATGATGGAACACTCCAACGATTTGTTCTGTGTTTTGAAATGAATAGCTTCCCCACTTGTTGGATCGGTGCCTTGCGTGCTTAGTTGTGTAATATAGGACTTTTCAGCCGGAGTATATGGTTCTAGGACCCAATCATACGTAGGAATATCCTGTTCATATACACTAAACTTTGGTGGTTTGTTTTTGGTTACTGATGGATTATGTGCATTCTTGTATGTTGTCGGATATTTAAGAATCGAAAGTAAGGTAGCCCTGGTCAAATCTAAGCCCTGTACTTGAAATTTAGACTCAAGATTTGTTAGGATCCTAAATGTTTGTGCATTGCCCTCGAATCCACCATATTGACTCATCCGCTCATTCAAAGCACGTTCACCTTGATGTCCGTAGGGGGGATGTCCTAGGTCATGAGCAAGTGAAGCTGCTTCAAGAAGCGAGACATCGATCATACCAATAGCTTCGATTTTCGGTGAGAATTGATTTAGGTGGTTAACTATTCCACGAGCAATTTGTGATACCTCGACAGAATGGGTAAGACGAGTTCTGTGAAAATCGCCTTCCTGAGTGCCAATAACTTGAGTTTTAGCTTGAAGTCTTCTGAAGGCAGATGAATGTACAATTCGTCCATGGTCACGTTCAAACTCGTCTCGATGGGTTCCTCCAATCCTTTGCGGATATGCTATCTGTGATTGTCTCTCTTTGTCTTCTTTTTGGTAAAATTGGTTGGTGTGGTTCAGTAAATACACAGAATCACCATCTTCCCTTTTTATTATACCAGAATAAACAGCAACTATATAAGATTACCACATCACCTTGAAACATACTATACTTTTCATAATGAGGAGAGGCTAGAACTATTCTACCTTGATTTCATGATTCTGTTCGGGTAACATTATCACATCCAAAAGAAAAAGGGGGAATAGAATGATGAGACAGTACTTAGATCTTTGCCAACACATTCTCCAAAACGGACATGAAAAAGAAGACAGAACAGGAACAGGAACGTTAAGTGTTTTTGGTTACCAAATGCGGTATCCATTAAACGATGGGTTTCCGTTAGTTACAACAAAAAAGGTACATTTGAAAGCAATAATTCATGAGTTATTGTGGTTTCTAAAAGGGAGCACAAATACCCAATATCTCACTGAAAATGGTGTTCGAATTTGGAATGAGTGGGCCGACGAAAACGGGGACCTAGGACCTGTTTACGGTAAGCAGTGGGTAAGTTGGGCGAAACCCAATGGTGATACAGTTGATCAAATCAGTTGGGTAATTGATGAGATCAAGAGAAATCCAGACTCTCGAAGGCTGATCGTGAGTGCTTGGAATGTAAGTGATTTAGATGCAATGGCGCTACAACCTTGCCATATCTTGTTTCAGTTTTACGTCGTAGAGGGTAAACTTTCATGTCAGTTATATCAGCGTTCGGGTGACGTTTTCCTAGGGGTTCCATTTAACATTGCATCGTATGCATTATTGACAATGATGGTTGCTCAGGTTTGCGGATTAGAATTGGGAGATTTCATCCATACTCTAGGGGATGCACACATATATAAGAACCATATTGAGCAGATTAACACTCAGTTGACGCGCGAACCCAAACCTTTACCGATAATGAAGATAAATAAGAATATCACCGATATTTTTGATTTCAAATACAGTGATTTCGAGCTTGAAGGATACGATCCTCATCCGGCTATAAAGGGAGAAGTATCCGTTTAAAGGCTTTGGGTGGCTCCAATAATTTATTGTCTATCGCATAAGTTGAAGGCCTTCGTTTGAATAGTTGATACCCTTCAAGGGTGTCGGCTCAATGGTTTTTCGGATAGATCGCCCGAGTCGCCAAACTCGAAGGGCGATCTATTTTTTTGCACAAACGAAGTTTCGCATGTTTCGTATATTTCGCCTCTGGTCAGAATAGCTTATACTGGAGGTGAAAGGGGATGAAGATCATGATCGTCGATCAATTCTCGAAACAAGAGCTCCTCGTGATGAATCGCTTATCCCCGCAAGAGATCGAACAGATCGGGCGTTTGAGTGAGTCATTGCAGGGGGCGGCTGCCCTTTTTCTCAAGCTGATGTACCACCAAGCGCACTTGTTGCGCGACATGTCGGAGGAAGAGCAAAAAGCCGTTCAGTACCTCCTTGCGAAAATGATGGGGGTATCGTTGGAACCTGATGACCACCCGATCGATCGTGAGTCGATAGATGCCTTGTTGTCGCATGCGACCACCGAACCTGAGTACCTGACGACATTGGACGTCGCGAAGATTCTGGGGATTTCTCCGCAATTGGTACGCCGATACTGCCAAGACGGTACGATTCCGGCTTGGCGGACATTGGGGAACCGGGGAGAGTGGCGGATTGATGTGGCGTATTATCAAGACCACCCAGGGTATCGCCAGTTCTTGCGGCAACGTCAGGAAAAGCAACACGCGACACAACAGGTTCGAATCGGCTTGAAGAAGTTGTCGAGCAGCGAGAATTACGAGCAGCTGTTGGCGGAAATTGAGCAGGACCGAGCAAAAAACAAGCAAATCGGCGACGAGTGAGAAAGTCGAGAGATTTAAGCGGTTTGCCACAAATCCAACTGAATAAGGAGACGGGCTATGGGGACATTGCTACTGGACACGAACGTTTTGCGGTATCGAGCGGGGGCTTCAGCGCAATGCGATGTCTCGGCCTGCTGGGATTTCGTATCAGACCCGCACAACGGGTATGATGTGTACGTTTCGGATGAGACGTTACGGGAATTGAAGGTACAGCGGTATGTCCTGCGGCCGGATGAAGCGCATCTGTTGTTCGAGCAGGTGGTGCCTCATCTCGACACGCTGTCATTTGCCGGCGATCTGGAAAGGGAGCATTTGGTGCGGGAGTTGGCCTCTTATGTCAAAAGAACCTATAGGTTGCAAGTGCCCGCATCCGCTCATCAGACCGCTGGCAAAGAAATGCAGTATCCCTCGGTGAGCGATGCGAGAATTCTGCTCACAGCTTTGGATGCAGGAGCCACCTTGGTGACCAAGAACGTGAAAGATTTCCTCGTGTACCTGCTGTTTGGGTATGTGATCTGGGACCCGGTCGACAATTATTCGATTGTATTGACGCAAGACCTGTGGGATGAATTGCAAGAGGATGAAGGGGTACAGGATCTGGTGGAACGAATTTGTGAGTATCCTGTTGGGACTCTATCATGCAAAAAGACTTAGGCGGATGTGGTAATATCCCCTCATGGTAGACAAGACAAAAAGGACATCCGTAAGATGGACTTAGTCTTGTTGACTGGAGGGAATCTTTCTGCCCCAAGACTTGTTGCTGCTCGCTTTTACTTATCCAGATTGGATCGCATCAAAGCGGTCGACAGGAAGGATTTTTACGGGTTCCACAGTTGAATAATATATCGTGGTGTGATAGAATAACATCACAAGCAATGAATAAAAAAGAGATCATAGGTGCGGCTAACACCTACGGTCGGTTGCACAAACGATACCTGTCAAGGGTGTCGGCTCAAACTGCGGGGATAGATCGCCCGAGCTTCCAACTCAAGGAGCGACCAAATTCTTTTTCTTGTGCTGCATGTCAAACCAATGCTTCATGATCGTCACGACCAGCGAAAGGGTCGCGACGAGGAACAATCCGAAAAGTAGATCACCCGAGCTTCCTAGCTCGCAAGGTGATCTATTTTTTTGCCCGGACATTCTTCATTTGTAGCATAGCCCTATGATGTGATAGAATAACCTCACAAGCAATGCATACGATAAAAAAGACCATAGGTGCGCTAACACCTACGGTCGGTTACACAACTGATACCCGTCAAGGGTGTCGGCTCAATGGTTTTTCGGAGAATAGATCGCCCGAGCTTCCAACTCATAGGGCGATCTATTTCTTTTTCTTGTGCTGTATGTCAATCCAATGCTTCATGATCGTCACGACCAAGGAAAGGGTCGCGACAAGGAACAATCCGAACTGGAGCATGAGTGAAATCACATCATGTACCGACATTAGCTCTCACCCCCTTTCTTGAGGGGATGAGCCGATCACCCTTGAGGAGCCTATTCAATTGTGTCTCTCGTATTCTACCATAGGGGAAATGCAGTGGGAATGGTTAAAAGAAAAGGCTTAGGCGGATGCCTAAGCCTTTTTCCATATCCCAATTCGCTTACATCGTCGAGGAAGCCTCTTGCCCCACGACCTTTTGCTTCTGCTTCTTCACCTCACGCCCCATGAACGGCCACCAGTTCGCTTCGCCGAACGTCCGCACCATCACCGGAATGAACAGCGGCAGCATCACCAGCGCATAGAGAGTCAGCCCACAGAGCAAGATCGTCGCGATCTGCAACAATGACATCACCCCGGACGGCAACATCGCCGCAAACGTACCGCCGAGAATCACGACAGCGGAGATGATCACGCTGCCCATGTTCTTCATCGCCAGCAGGATCGCTTCCTGCGGCGGCAGGTGTTTGTACTCTTTGAAGCGATCCATCAGGAAGATCGAGTAGTCCACGCCAAGCGCCATCAACAGCACGAACCCGAAGAACGGAACGGCCCACGAGATGCCGGTCATGCCGAGAATGCGGACGAAGATCACTTCCGAGATCGCCATCGACGTGTAGTACGTCAACAACAGCGACAGGATGATGTAGATCGGCATCACGATCGAGCGGAACAGCAGGATCAGGATGATCGCAATCCCGATCAGCATCAGCATCACCGTGCGGGAGTAATCCTCCGCCGAGATGTGGTTCAGGTCGTTGTTGATGCTGGTCACCCCGTCGACGGCGTAGGTGGCGTCGGCGAAGGCGGTGCCTTTCAACGCGCGACCGACGGCGGCGTTGACGTCGTCGACTTTATCCATCGTATCGAGCGCGTACGGGTTGCCCGCGAAGACCACGTCAAACGTCGCGATCTGGCGGTCGTCCGACATGTACGTATCGAGCGCTTGTTGAAAATCGTCGTTGGTCAGGGCGTCTTCCGGCAGGTACCAGCCCGTCAGCTCTTTGTCAGGGCCGGAAGACAGGTCTGCGAGATAGCCGTTGGCATCGCCGAGGCCATCTTGCACCTGCGTCAGACCGTCGACGCTCTGGTCCAAGCCATCCGTCAGCTGGCCGAGTTGGTCGTTGAGCTGCGAGAAGCCGGACACCAGCTCTTTTTGCCCGGAAGTCAATTGGTCGAAGCCTTGCGTCATCTCCGGAATTCTCGCGACGATCTGGCCTTGGCCGTTCGCCGCTTGTTCCAGACCGGCTTGCAGTTGGTCAAGACCGTCCGCCAGCGAAGCGAGACCGCCCGCCAAAGCGGTTTGCCCGTCGAGCGCTTGTTGGTAGCCGGAGTTGGCTTGGTTCAGCCCATCGGTTACGCCCGCCAGTTGCGTGTTCAACTGTTTCAGCCCTTCGTTCAGTTGCGCGGAGCCTTGTTGCAGTTGCGTAACAGCACCCTGCGTCGCCAAGAAGTCGGGGTCATTTTGCAAGTGCGGGTATTTCTGCGCCAAGCCGCTCAGCCCTTGGCCGACGTTGGTCAAGCCTTCCGCCAGTCCGGCCGCGTTGGTGGCGACGTCTTGGTAGGCTTGGGACAGTTGGGTCAGCCCGCTGCCCATCTCTTGGTAGTGTCCGAGCAGGTCTTTCGAAGCGGCGGCCAGTTGGTCGGCACTCGTTTTCGCTTGACGCAGACCGTCGCTCAAGTCTTTAGCGCCAAGCGAGCCGTCGCGAATGCCTTGTTCGATCTGCTTCAAGCCGTCGCCGAGCTGGACGACGCCTTGTTTCAGCGCGTTGGTGCCGTCGACCAGTTGGGAAGCCCCATCGACCGCCTGTTGCATCTTCGGCGCGTTTGCACTCAGCGAGGTGCTCGCTTCGGAGAGACCATCACCGATTTTGCCCAAGGCATCGCCGCCTTGAGTCAAGCCGTCGCCGAGCTGCTCGACTTGGTTGGCGACTTGCAGGTCTTCCAGCGGCTCACCGCTCGGCTGGGTGGCGCTACGCACCTTCTTCACCCCGTCGATCTGCAAAAGTTCACGTGTGACTTGCTCGATCGCCGCCATACCTTCTTGGGTATCTAGCGGTTGATCGGATTTCAACACGACTTTCGACGGCATCGAGTCGCCGGGGCCGAAGGAGTCGGCGATGTAGTTGAACGCCTTGACGGAGTTGTAGTTGTCACCCAACTCATCCAGCGAGTTGAACGAGATCGCGCCTTTGTACGCCGTCAGGAATGGCACCACGATCACGGCGAGGATCACGAGTGCCCAGAGCGGACGTTTGAGCGAGAAGGAGCCGACCGCCCCCCACAAGCGGCTCGGCTTGTGTTCCAGCGAACCTTTTGCCGGCCAGAAGATCTTTTTCCCCAAGGTCGCGAGGAAGAACGGGACGAGAGTGAGCAGAGCAACCAGCAGCACCGCCACACCGACGGCAACCGCGACGGCGGAACGGTAGAGCGAGAAGGTGGACATCCCGATCGACAGGAAGCCGACCAAGACGGCCAACCCGGAGAAGAACACGGTCTTGCCCGCCGTGCGATAGGTGTTGAGGATCGCATCGAGGCGGTTGTCGGTGTGGGCGAGTTCTTCTTTGAAGCGGGAGATCAGCAGGATGCAGTAGTCCGTGCCGATCCCGAACATCACGGCGACCATGAAGATCTGCGTGAAGTTGGACAGCGGGAAGTCGAACAGGTCGACCAGAAACGCGACGACCGACTGGGCGACCACGTAGGAGATGCCCACGGTCAGCAGCGGAATAAACGGTGCGACCAGCGAGCGGAACACGAGAAACAGAATCCCGAGGATGAAGACCACCGTGATCCACTCGGTCTTCTTCACCCCGTCTTGCGAGGATTGGATCATGTCTTCGTTGATCAGCCAGTTGCCGGTGTAGGCGTGCTCCATCTTGATGCCGGCAAGCGCGTCGTACAGCCCGTCACGCGCTTCGGCCGGGGTGCGGTCGTTGAAGACGACGTTGACGAGGACGAGCACCGTTTTGTTGTCGGCCGACACCATTTGGCTTTCCAGTTGAGGGGTGTCGAAGTGGGTGACGACGGAGGTGATGCCGTATTTGTCTTCGCCGTCTTTGAGGATCGAGACGGCTTTTTTCATCTCGGCCGTGTCGGTTGCAGTAATGCCGTTGTCGTCGTGGAAGACGAGGACGGTGGCGTTTTCGTCAGATGCGCTGCTCGGGTCGTCGGCATGCATCTCTTTGATGAGATCCATCGCGATCGACGAGGAATAGCCGTCGGGGACGGTGACTTGCCCTTTGTCGCGCACGAGTTGTTCCATGTTCGGTGCGCCAAGCACCAGGCCGACGGTGACGACCAGCCAGAGCAGCAGCACGAACCATTTGGATTTCACAATCGTCTTCATGCTTTTGTGCGGCCTCCTTCATCTGTGAGTAGGACGTTTGCCAACTTCTCAAACGTCTCGATAAACGCAAGCGCTTCCCGATCGTCAAAATGCTCGATGTACTTCGCCAGCAGGTCTTCGATCCGCTCGTTCATCTCCTCCACGAGCCGATC
>DASTWJ010000095.1:0-11891 GCA_035776695.1 Bacilli bacterium | reverse complement strand
GCCCGTGCGATCAACGAACGCTATGCCTATCATCTTTTGCAAGAGATCGTCGAAGAGAATCCGTTTCTCGGACGCTTTTACGACAACATCGAGGAATGGAGCTTCCAGACCGAGATGTTTTTCCTGTGCAACCGCTACAAGCAGTTGACGGACATTAAGAACCTGTTTATCGAACAGGGCAAGTCGGTGGTGTCCGACTACAACATTTTCAAGAACGCGATCTTTGCTCACCGCACCCTGCAACGTGGCGAGTTGGATAAATACCTGCAGATCTACGACATCCTCACCGCGGACATGCCTTCGCCGACCTTGATCATTCACATCTCCGCTTCCGTGGAGACGATCATGAGCCGCATCGCCAAGCGCAACCGCGAATTCGAGCACAACATGGACCCGAACTACATCCGCGCGCTGCGCGATGATTACAACTCGTTTTTCAAAAGCTACGAACTCAGCAACCCGGACGTGCCGGTGTTGCATTTGAGCGGCGACGACCTCGATTTTGTCAACCGCCCGCAGGACTTGGACTACATCTTCCGTCAAATCGACGAAACCCTCACGAAGGAGCAACTGAAACATGCCTAACATCGAAATCTGCGACAAATTCGGCATCCCGCGCGACGCCGTCATCACGATCGGCGGCACCGTCGGCGTCGGCAAATCAACGATCACGATGGCCCTCGCAGAGTCGCTCGGTTTTCGCACGTCGCTTGAGAAAGTCGAAACCAACCCGTACCTCGACGACTTCTACCAAGACTTCAAGAAGTGGAGCTTCCACCTGCAAGTCTACTTCCTGGCTGAGCGTTTCAAAGAGCAGAAGCGCATCTTCGAATACGGCGGCGGCTTCGTGCAAGACCGCTCGATCTATGAGGACACCGGCATTTTTGCTCGCATGTTGTATGAAAAAGGCAGCATGAGCGAGACCGACTACCACACGTACACCTCGCTGTTTGACGCGATGGTGATGACGCCGTACTTCCCGCACCCGGACGTGTTGGTCTATCTGGAGGGCACGTTTGACGACGTGATCTCGCGGATCAAGGAGCGCGGCCGCCCGATGGAGCAGAACACGGCGGTCGAGTACTGGGAAGAGATGTACAACCGCTACGAGAACTGGATCAACAACTTCACCGCCTGCCCGGTGGTGCGCATCAACATCAACGAGTATGATGTGGTCCAGGACAAAGACTCCGTGAATCACGTGCTCGAGAAGATCTCGAACCGCATCTCGCAGTCGAACAAGCGCACGGTGCGCGTGTAGGGCACCCTCTTATACGAACTCATCAGGCACCGGAGCGAGCCGGTGCCTTTTTGGTGCGCTTTGACAGGCGTTTTTGAAAAAAGGGACTGTCCTTACGGCGGGTGAGGCGTGCAAAAAGGCACCCGACGAAAATCGGGTGCCTCTTTTAGTAGGCTCGAGCCTTTGGTTTGTGGTCGGTCTTACTCGCGGCCTTTGCCCTTGTTGCCTTCGGACTTGCCGTGGGACTTGGCTTCTTCTTGCTTGTCCCAGCCCTTGTGCTTGCCGTTGTCGGAGTGTTCCTTTTCTTCCTTCTCGAACGGCTTTACTTCGAATTTGACAGCGTCGTCAATGTCTTTGGCGATGACGCTCGGGACGGTGGTGGTCACAGTGCCATCGACAGTCGTAGTGGTCTCGGTGGAAGTTTCACCGGTGGTTGCGGCGGTGCCTGCTTCAGTGGTGGTCGTCGTGGTGGTGGTCGTCGTGGTGGTATCAGCCGTCGCGTCCGCATCGGTGGTCGTCGTGGTCGCGTCGTCGGACTCGTCCTCGACTTGGTCTTCGATCTTGTCGATCTTCTTCGCCCACTTCGCTTCATGCTTCGCGATGTTGCGCTCCAGCTTGGAGATCGCGTTTTGGATGCCGTGGTTGCGCTTGCCTTCCGGAAGCGCCGCCAGCTTCGCCTTCAGGACAGCCAGCGCGTGGTGCAGACCATCTTGCTGCTCCGCTGCGTCCTCGTCGACAGTGCCTTCCTCGTCGGTCGTGGTGGTATCTTCGTCCACAGTGCCGTCCGTTTGCTCGGTGTCGGTGGACTCATCTACAGTACCGTCGGTGTCTTCGGTGGTATCTGCGTCTTCCTCGACAGTACCATCGGTTTGCTCAGTGTCAGTGGACTCATCTACGGTACCGTCGGTTTGCTCGGTATCGGTGTCCGCATCCACAGTGCCGTCTTCGTCGGTGGTCGCTTCCTCGCCTGCGAGCAGTTCGTTCGCATCGGTGAGCATGTCTGTGATCTCCGCCATCAGATCTTCGTTGTACTCGGTGTTGCCGTCTGCCGCCAGCGCGTTCAGCTCGGCCGCTTTTTCGTTCGCGTATTTCAGAAGCAGTTGCGCTTCCTCTTCGTCATCGAAGGTGAACATCAGGTTGATGTCGCGCACCAGCTGCTTGAAGAAGTAGAAGAAGTTGTCCGGCGTCAGGCCGACTTGCTCGTCTTCCTCCACATCGCCTTGGTCGGTGGTTTGGGTGGTGTCCGCATCCACATCGGTGGTGGTGTCAGCGGTGGTCTCGGTGGTCGCATCCACGGTGCCCTCGGTCGTCGCGGTGGTCGTGGTCTCCGTTTGCGTGGTCGTTGCGGTGTCGGTGCCATCTGCGAAAGCGGAGGTCGCCGGAGCAAGTGCGAGAGATGCGATGATGGCGGTGCTGAAGAGTTTAGCAGTCATTTTCATGGTGTTTTATTCATCCTTTCGGTTTGTATGTTGGGCTCTTGCTAATAGGTACGTGCCCAAGGGGGTCGTTTGTGGGTGTCCTCTCGCAAAAAATTTGCAACTCTCGCAAAACAACTTGCTAAAACGAGCAAAAAAGCCCTCCCGCCAAGGCAGAAAGGCTTTCCCACAGTCTATTTTTTCAAGCGATTACGCTTTGCCGATCTTGGTCAGACCGCCCATGTACGGCACCAGCGCATCCGGCACCTGCACGGAACCGTCCGCCTGCTGGTAGTTTTCCAGAATCGCCGCCACGGTGCGGCCGATCGCCAGACCCGAGCCGTTGATCGTGTGGATGAACTCCGGCTTGGCCCCTTGCTCGCGACGGAAGCGAATGTTCGCCCGACGCGCTTGGAAGTCCTCAAAATTCGAGCAGGAGGAAATCTCGCGGTACGTGTCCGCTTCCGGCAGCCACACCTCGAGGTCGGTCTTCTTCGCCGCGCCAAAGCCGAGGTCGCCCGTACACATGTCGAGAGCGCGGTACGGCAGGTTCAGGCGCTGGAGGATCGTCTCCGCGTTGGACACGAGCTTCTCCCACTCCTCGTAGGACTTCTCCGGATGGACGAACTTGACCATCTCGACTTTGTTGAACTGATGCTGACGGATCAGACCGCGGGTGTCGCGGCCGGCCGAACCCGCCTCCGAACGGAAGCACGGCGTATACGCCACGAAGTAGGTCGGCAGTTGTTCGTGGGTCATGATCTCATCGCGGTAGTAGTTCGTCACCGGCACTTCCGCCGTCGGCGCGAGGAAGAAATCGGTCTCGCTCAACTTGAACGCATCCTCTTCAAACTTCGGCAGGTTGCCCGTGCCGGTCATCGACGCGCGGTTGACGATAAACGGCGGCAGCGTCTCCGTGTAGCCGTGCTCCGTCGTATGGATGTCGAGCATGAAGTTGATCAGGGCACGCTCCAGACGAGCACCTGCGCCCTTGTAGAACGAGAAACGAGCGCCGGTGATCTTCGACGCGCGTTCCCAGTCGATGATGTCGAGATCGACGGCGATGTCCCAGTGCGCCTTCGGGGTGAAATCGAAGGTGCGCGGCTCGCCCCATTTTTTATATTCTACGTTTTCCTCTTCGGTCAAGCCGATCGGCACGCTCTCATGCGGCATGTTCGGGATGCACAGGAGCAGGAAGTGGGTGCGCTCCTCGATCTCACGCAGTTCCTCGTCCATCGCCTTGATCCTGTCGCCGACGGTGCGCATTTCCGCGATGATCTCATCCGCGTTCTCGCCCGCCTTCTTCAGCTTGGCCACCTCTTGGGAAACGGTGTTGCGGCGCGCCTTGAGCTGTTCGACTTCGGCGATGATCTCGCGGCGACGCTCGTCCAATTTCAAGAATTCGTCGAGCGCGTCAGTCGATTCGCCACGGTTTTGCAGCGCTTGGCGCACGCGGTCAGGTTCGTTGCGTAACAGTTTCGGGTCCAGCATTTGAGATGTCCTCCTCATCTATGTACAGTGCGTGATCTCCTTGCTTGAAAAAACTCTCGTCTCAGCAACGGGACGAGAGCTTCTTACTCATGAGTTTAGCATAAGTAAGGGTCATTTTCCAGCGAGCGCCTGCCTGTGAATCAGGTACATCGCATGCGACCAGTAGAGCGGCTTGGCCGGCTCCCCCCACCGTGCGACCCACTCGCCGTAGCGCTCGGGATGCAACAGACCTTCGGGAACCTGCTCGGGCAAGTGGCCCTGTTCATCCGCCTGCCGCTCCACCCACTGCAACAGCTCCAGAGAGCGATCACGCCGACCGACCTGCGCATAGTACCACCCCAACCACGACGTCAGGAGCAGCCATGCGCCGCCGCCGTAGAACGTGTCCCCCGGATAGCGATGCACCCCGCCACCGCCCGCACACAACTCCGTCTCGATCGCCTCCACCGTGCGCCGCATCCGCACATCGTCCGCTTCGACCAGCCCGAACGGCACAGCAAGCCAGAGCAGGTTGGCATCGACCTGCGGGTCACCGAGCGACTTCGCATACCGCCCGTTGACCGTGCCTTCGCGCTCTACCTTCTCCCGAATCGCTTGGCAGACCCCCTCGATGCGCTCGCCAACCTCCCTTTTGACAAAAGAAGAGATGGCCTGCAACCCCCCGTAGACGGCAGCCAGCGTGCCGGGATGCACCCGATCCCCATGCTCCTCCCAACAGTCAAAGCACGGATACGCCCAGAACGCCACGAGATACCCCACCGTCACGTCGAGGCTCTCGCCAAGCTCCTCCGCCAAGACGCGATCCCCCGAACGCTTCACATGCTCCCCCACACCCCAGAGATACGCCCCATAGCCGTCCAGTTGGAAGTTGCCCCACGGCTCGCGGCCTTCCGCTCCCTCCACCGTAAACCGCGTATGCAAAAACTCCTCTTGCAAGATCACCCGCTGCTGCTCGCGCTTCTCCAAGAGGCGGGCAACCTTGCCCTGATGCCGCAAGATCGCTCGATGCACCCAGCGGTAGAATTTCTTAGCCGCCTCGTGCTCGCCCACCACGTCCAACGCGTACGCCACAAACGTCCCGTCGCGCAGCCAGCAGTAGTCATAGTGGCTAAACGCGATCGACGCGGGAAACGCCCCGTTGTTCGCTTGCCCCGCCAGCAACAGCTCACGGCTGTACCGTGCCAGATCGCTTGGTTCCGGTGTCTGCTCCTGCGTCATGCATCCGCACCTCCCGCCTCTTCCCACCTCATCTTTTCACCACTATACGAAAAAGAGAGCGTCTACATGACGCTCCCTTTCTCTCAAGCAAAACCGATTCGGTTGTCGAACGAGGCTTACACCTTCGACCCTTTGGCCTCGCGCACCATGTCGAGGAAGTAACCGTGCAGACGGGAATCGTCCGTCAGCTCCGGGTGGAAGGACGCGCCGAGCAGATTGCCTTGGCGCGCCGTGACGATGCGGTCGTTGAACGTGCAGAGCACGTCCACTTCCGGCCCGACTTCCATGATGTGCGGGGCGCGGATGAACACCGCCGGGTACGCGTCCCCTTCGACGCCGTCGATGTCGAGGTTCGCTTCGAACGAATCGACTTGGCGGCCGAACGAGTTGCGGTCGACGAGCGCGTCCAGTGCGCCGATATGCGCCCAGTCCTGCCCGTTGATGCGCTGGGCCAGCAGGATCAGCCCGGCACAGGTGCCGAACATCGGGAGACCCTGCTGCGCCAGTTCGCGCACCGGCTCCATCAGCACGTACTTGTTCATCAGCTTGCCGATGGTGGTCGATTCGCCGCCCGGCAGCACCAGCCCGTCAAGACCTTGCAGGTCTTGGGGCCATTTGACCGGCACGACTTCGTCGGCACCGGCTTGCTGCAGCGACTTGATGTGTTCTGCGACAGCGCCTTGCAGCGCGAGTACGCCGATTTTCATAGGGAATCCTCCGCTTACATGCCGCGCTCAGACATGCGCTCGTTGGCACTGAGGCTGGACAGCTCGATGCCTTTCATCGCGACGCCGAGGTTCTTGGACAGTTCGCCGATCAGTTTGAAGTCGTTGTAGTGGGTGGTCGCTTGGACGATCGCACGCGCGAACTTCTCCGGGTTGTCCGACTTGAAGATGCCGGAGCCGACGAAGACGCCGTCCGCACCGAGGTGCATCATCAGCGCTGCGTCCGCCGGGGAAGCGACGCCGCCTGCTGCGAAGTTGACGACCGGCAGCTTGCCGTTCTTCTTCACTTCGAGCAGCAGTTCGAACGGTGCGCCGAGGTTCTTCGCTTCGAAGACCAGTTCGTCATCGGACATACCTACGATCTTGCGGATTTGCGCTTGTACGGTGCGCATGTGCTTCACCGCTTCGACGATGTTGCCGGTGCCCGGTTCGCCCTTGGTCCGGAGCATGGAAGCACCTTCCGCGATGCGACGGAGCGCTTCGCCGAGGTCGCGGCAACCGCAGACAAACGGCACGGTGAAATCGTTCTTGTTGATGTGGAATTTGTCGTCCGCCGGAGTCAGCACTTCGGATTCGTCGATATAGTCAACGCCCATCGCTTCCAGCACGCGTGCTTCCACGATGTGACCGATACGAGCTTTTGCCATGACCGGGATCGAAACGGCGCCCATGACTTCTTCGATGATCGTCGGGTCCGCCATGCGAGCGACACCGCCGGCTGCACGGATGTCAGCCGGTACGCGCTCCAGCGCCATAACGGCGACTGCGCCCGCTTCTTCTGCGATTTTCGCTTGTTCTGCGTTGACAACGTCCATGATGACGCCGCCTTTTTGCATTTCTGCCATCCCGCGTTTTACACGAGTAGTACCTGTCTCGATCATTATATTGTCCCCCTAGCCTAGCTGAGTAAGTAACAATGGCTCTCAAGTACTCATTTTACCCTAGTGTCGGTTGCGTGACAAGGAAGTGCCTCCGCAATCCCTACTAAACCTACAGAAAAACCAGAGCTTCTAGCTCTGGTTCTCCTGTTTCGGTTCGTTTTCCGGAGCCATCCGACGCAAAAACGCGCGGAACATAAAGAAGCCTCCGGGAATGAGGATCACAAACAAAATCAACGGTGTGATCAAATACCAAAGCGGTGCGGACAATGCCATCCCGATCCCTCGCTTTCCTTAATCGAACAGCCCGGCGATGCCGTCCCCGATCGCCGAGAACAGATTGCCGAAGAAATGACCGATGCCGCGGAACATCAGGCGAATCCACGAGCCCTCTTCCACGTCCTGCTTGGCGACGAGGTTGCCGGTCGCGATCACCTTGCCGTCTTGCATCACTTCCAGTTTGCCCAACTTCTGGCCTTTCTTGACCGGCGCTTCGACTTCATCGAACGTGACTTTCTTCGTCAGTTCGCCTTTTTGGTCGTTTTTCAGCGCGACGATCAGGTCTTGGTCGAGCACCGCGTCGATCTCCTCTTCCTTGCCGTTCGGGATCGTCGCCTTCTCGGGCGCCGCTTCGCCTTTGGTCGCGACCGTTTGCTCCGTGAAGTTGGTGAAGCCGTAGTCGAGGATGCGAATCGTGTCATCGACGCGCGCCGCATCGTTCGGTGCGCCCAGCTCGATCGACAGGATGCGGAACCCGTCGCGCTCCGCCGTGCCGGCCAGGTTGTAGCCCGCTTCGTCGGTGAAGCCGGTCTTCAAGCCGTCCAGCCCTTCGTAGTGCCCGAGCACATGGTTGGTGTTCTCCAGCTTGAACGTGTTGTTGCGGATCATCTTGCTCTGGATCTTGGTGATCTCCAAGATCTCCGGGTGCTTGGTCAAGAGTTCACGCGCCATCAGCGCGATGTCATGCGCCGTGGTGTAGTGATCCGGATGATGAAGCCCGTTCGTGTCGGCAAAATGAGTGCCTGTCATCCCCAGCTCCTGCGCTTTCTTGTTCATCCGCGCCACGAACGCCTCTTCGCTGCCGGCGATAAATTCGGACGTCGCCACACACGCGTCGTTCGCCGACGGGATGGCGATAAATTCAAGCATCTCGCGCAACGTCCACTTTTCCGACGGATCAAGCCAAACGGAAGACCCTTCGGTGCCATAGGCGTTCTTCGAGACCGGCACGATGTCGTCCCAGGTTTTCTCGCCTTTGTCGACCGCGTCGTAGATCAGAAGCATCGTCATGATCTTGGTGACAGACGCCGGGTAGCGCTTGGCGTCCATGTTTTTCTGCCAGAGGATCTGCCCGGTCTTGACGTCCATCAGGAGACCGGCCGCCGCTTGCAGGTTGAGATCCGCCTGTTTCGCGTCGGTCCCTTCCGCGTGCGCCACCGGTTGCTGTACGAGATTATGCCATGCCGAAGGTACCGGCAGTTGTGTTCCGAACAACAGAGTCAAAGCCAACGCGCCAGCCGCGCTTGTTTTCAAAAATCTACGTTTTCTCATGCTGTCCCTCCATTTACCTAATGAAAAAACTCAGTCTCGATTATATCATACATGCCTACCTCGCACATCTATTCCCCCATAAGAAAAACCGGAGCATTGTGTGAACAACGCTCCGGTTTGCCCGTCCGTTCTGTTGGAAAAGGGGAAGTCTGCTAGACCGAGTAGTTCGGCGCTTCCTTGGTGATCTGCACGTCGTGCGGATGGCTTTCTTTGAGACCCGCGCCGGTGATGCGGATGAAACGGGTCTTCGTTTGCAGGTCCTCGATCGTGCCGACGCCGCAATAGCCCATGCCGGCGCGGATGCCGCCGATCATCTGGTAAATGATGTCGGCCAGTGCGCCGCGGTACGGCACGCGACCTTCGATGCCTTCCGGAACCAGCTTCTTGGCATCTTCCTGGAAGTAACGGTCGCCGGAGCCTTGCTTCATCGCGCCCATCGAGCCCATGCCGCGGTAGACTTTGAAGTAGCGGCCTTGGTGAATCTCCATCTCGCCCGGCGATTCTTCGGTCCCGGCGAGCAGGGAGCCGACCATGACGACGTCTGCGCCGGCAGCCAGCGCCTTGACGATGTCGCCGGAGTATTTGATCCCGCCGTCGGCGATGATCGGGATGTTGTATTCGCGCGCGACGGTGGCGCAGTCATAGACGGCGGTGATCTGCGGCACGCCGATGCCGGCGACGACGCGGGTGGTGCAGATCGAGCCCGGCCCGATGCCGACTTTGACTGCGGAGGCGCCCGCTTCGATCAGGTCGCGGGTCGCTTCGCCCGTTGCGACGTTGCCTGCGATGATGTCGAGATCGGGGTAACGCTCGCGGATTTCACGTACGGTGTTGATCACGCCAAGGGAATGGCCGTGTGCCGTGTCGACGACGATCAGGTCGACGCCGGCCGCTACCAACGCTTCTACGCGTTCAAACGTGTCTTTGGTGACACCGACAGCCGCACCGACGACCAGACGGCCTTTCTCGTCCTTGGCCGCGTTGGGGAAGCGGATCGCTTTTTCGATGTCTTTGATCGTGATGAGACCCTTCAGGTGGAACGCGTCGTCGACGAGGGGGAGTTTTTCCACTTTGTGCTGTTGAAGCAGCTCTTTCGCTTGTTCCAAAGTGGTGCCGACAGGAGCGGTGATCAGGTTCTCGCGGGTCATCACATCGCTGATTTTGCGGTCGTAGTTTTTCTCGAAGCGCAAGTCGCGGTTGGTGATGATGCCGACGAGACGGCCTGTTTCATCGACGATGGGAACGCCGGAAATCCGGTATTTCGCCATCATCTCTTCTGCGTGGTAGACGTGGTGGTCAGGAGTCAGATAGATGGGGTTGGTGATGACGCCGGACTCGGAGCGTTTGACGCGGTCGACTTCGTCCGCCTGCTCTTGTACCGACATGTTCTTGTGAATGATGCCGATGCCACCTTCACGCGCCATGGCGATCGCCATTTTCGATTCGGTGACCGTATCCATCCCTGCGGAGACGATCGGCGTGTTCAGTTTCACCTTCTTGGTGATGCGAGAGCTGAGCTTGACGTCGCGCGGCAGGATCTCCGATTTGGCCGGAATCAGCAAGACGTCGTCAAATGTCAGTCCTTCTTTGCCGAATTTCTCTTCCCACATTCCTTGTTCCCCCTATTCTGTTCGTATACTTTTTCCCTTGACCGTGGATATTATGGACTAGTTTAGCAATCGGCATTAAGGCAGTCAAGCGTTCTAATCAAGTAAAAGTTTCAGACTTTTTTCCCACTGAGAAGGAGGTCTGACGAACGGATGCAGACTCAGGTGCGAATTCCATCGGAGCAGCCGTATCGCAAGCTGTGGGACACGTATGTGTATTTTGAGAATGAGCAGACGACGAGTGAGTTTTTGCGGGAGCGGTATCAGGAGCTCGGCGTGGAAAAGCTCACTCCTAGTGTGTACCAAGCGACGCCGAAATTCATCTACGCGATCAAGCAGGCGAGGGAATATTATCGGGCGGCGGAGCATTGTGACATTTTGACGAAACCGCTGTTGCTGTATTACGGGATGATGGCGCTTGGCAAGGCGTTGATCACGACGTGTGATCCGGAGTATCCGTCGACGACGTCGGTGTTGAAGCACGGGTTGTCTACGCGCAAGTTGAAAAGGGAACAGTATTCGTTCATCGAGGATGAGGTGCGGGTGCAAAAAGATGGGCTGTTCAACGTGCTCCACCGCACGTTGCAGGGGCCGGAGATTGAGAACGGCACCCGCTACCGGATGAAGGAGCTGCTGGCGGTGATCCCCGAGCTGATTCACCCGTATCGGCGGTTGTATGGGGAGCCGGCGGTTTGTACGCTGGAGGAGGTGGCCGGTTCGGAGACGGCCGGAGAGACGGCGGAGGAGGCGCTGTTGCGCCGTGCTTGGCATCTGCCGCGGGCGTTTGTGGCCGGGGTGGAGAAGACGAAAGAGGAGTTTCTGGAGCTGTTGAATCGGCATGGGGGGGAGCGGGCCAGGTTTTCGTTTCCCGAGGAGATGGATGAGGAAGGGGTCTTGCGCGTTCATCTGGAGGGGGAGGTGGATCATCGCTTCCCGTTGATGCTCCATGATTTCTCGGGGCAGCCTTATTTGAGGATGCCGCATCAGGGGGATCTGGTGCTGCCGGAGGTGTCGGTGCATTTTATGATCATGTTTGTGCTGGGGATGTTGTGTCGGTATGAGACGGAAAGGTGGGGGGAGATGATTCTCACGTTCTCTTCTCACGACACCTTTTTGATCAATGAGTTTTTGAATGTGTCGATGCGGAAGTTTCCGAATTTGATTTTGGATCGGTTGTGTCGGGAGAGGAATATTTTCTATGCGCCTTAGGGAGGGGGCTGTGGTGGCTTCTAGCCGCTACAGGGAAGGTATATCCTCCGGGCTCGGGAGAACTCGAATCCCTCTGATTGTGGGAAGGCGGTCGGGATTCTCGTTCTGATCTCGCCCTACGGATATACCTTCCCTTCTGCTCCCTCGGGTGCCTGGCGACGTTCGGGTGCCTTCTCGTTTTGAGGACATAAAAAATGACCTCCGCTTTGCTGGCCGGGGTGGCTGGTGTGCCGAGGGGCCTTTAGGAGGTCATTTCTTAGTTCTATCTTATGCAGGAAAAGAGGATGTGTTCTAGGTGGCTGTCCGGTTCACTGCTGCTTAGGCAACAGGTGATCCGCTATCGCCTGTCGGCTGAAAATCACGAGAGCTTCGATGAAGAAATGACGAAACCCGACCTCCTAAGAGGTCGGGTTTCGTGTTGCCTAGCGACGACTTACTCTCCCAGGACCCTGCGGTCCAAGTACCATCAGCGCAGAAGAGCTTAACTTCCGTGTTCGGGATGGGAACGGGTGTGACCTCTTCGCCATTGTCACTAGATGTGCGCTTGCGCGCTATAG
>DASTWJ010000094.1:0-5549 GCA_035776695.1 Bacilli bacterium | reverse complement strand
GCCGTTGCCACGGGTGGACGGGGACGATGTGATAGTCGCTGATCGACAGGCCCTTTTTTGCCAAATCGGTTTCGGCGGCAAGGGCGACTTCCGGGTGTTCGAGGTACAGCCGCTCGGTCATCGAGAGTTCGTCGATCGACTGCGTTTCCAGCAAGGCGTGATGCACGGCGACGAATTCCAAGTCAGGCGTAGCGGCGAACTCGGGGGCGAAGCGAAGCAGGTCGGATGTCGCCATGCCTTGTTTCAGCTTGGTGCCGGGGTGGATCGGGTGCCCGTCGATGATCCAGCTTTCGAGAAAAACGAGCGGGGAAAAGGTGTCGTCCGCTCGGCGACGGGCTGTCAGGTAGTCGAGCAAGGTGGTCTGACCCGCTGCGCTCGCCTCCGTTTGCAACTCCTTACGTCGCACTTGCGCACCGCAGAGAGCCAGCGCGAGATTGGCGGTGGAATCGGCGATCTCTTCGGCGAAGGCATCGAGGGTGTCGAGTGGCAGGTCTCCGCTTTGGATCACCTCATCGCGCCAGAGTTTCAACAACTCCACAGGATGAGAGAGTTGGCGGATGGTGTACGGCTCCCGTCCGAAGCGGCGCAGATGGAGCGGACGCGCGGCGAGTTCCAGCCGACCGTAGCCGTACTCGCGGATGATCGGAAGCGCGAGGAGGGAGGAGTCGCCGTGGAGTCCGTGCAAGGGAAGGAAGCACCACTCGGGGGCGTTCCAGCCTTGTTGCGCAAGCGTGGACAGAGTTTCATGAAAAAGCTCACTATCACTACTTATCAATGCGTCACATGTGTCGCAGCTTGGGTCTTGGCTTTGACCTTGGCTTTGACCTTGGCTTTGGTCTTGGCATTCACTTGCTTCGACTACCTCAGTCGACCTTTCACGCCCGCCTTCCTCACAGCGAACTTTTTCCCCAACGATTCTTATCTGCCGCTCCCCCATACCAAACAGATTCTCGCGTAGCATTGCGTTGACCAGCCGTTCGAGAATGCCGTGGCGCGCCGCGTTCAGCGCCTGCGGGAACCGCTCACTCCACGCGGGGCGCTCTTGTTCCAGCGTTGTAAGCACCGCCTGTTCGCGCGGTTCCAATTTGCCTTCCAGCGTGTGTATGTAAGCTCGCAACAGGCTCGGAGCCCGTTCCGATTGTCGTGTGATCACCATAGAATGGATGCCTCCCGTTTGCTATCTGCACCCATTTTAATTGATAACGATTCTCATTGTCAATGATAAAGTCGCCAGCCCCGCCTCCGCTGACGACCGTGGCGGCCACAGGTGCCGCCTCCGCCTATGGGACTCGGCATCGACAGGCTACGGCCTGCCACTTGCTTCGAAAATGAATAAAAGTTCAATCGAATGCACTCATATTCTGTCACATCGCCTAAAAACAAACCTGTTGCCGCAGCACCAACGTCCGCCTTGGCAACAGGTCTATTTATCAACCTACAACTGTTCCGCCGGTAACGTATACAACTTCGCATACACGAGACCATTTTGCACGAAGACTTTTACCCGCACCGGTTGGTCGAGCGTGTTGCTGAATTTGAAGTCGAGCTCCGGGTAGGACACGGTCGCATCATGCCCCGGTGTCACATACCCGACGGGCAGCGAGTGCGTGTACCGTTCATCCACTTGCAGCCCTGCTTGCAACACGCTGTTGTACAAGGTGGTGGACACTTGGCAGATGCCGCCGCCGTAGCCTTGGGTCAGCTCTTTGCCGACGATGACGGTCGCCAGTTGCCAGCCGGCGCTCGGTTGGTTCGAGTCGCCGAGCACGCCGTTGAAGGACAGTTGTTCCCCGGGCAGCAAGATCCGGCCGTCCAGCTTTTGGGCGGCGAGCAGGATGTTTTGCACCCGCCCGGAGGCGCTGTGTCCGGCGAGGGAGGTGGAAAACGAGCCGATCTCCTCCCCTTTGGCGGTCGGCAGAGTGGCGAGGTAAGCTTCGTGCAGGGTATGCCATGCTCGTAGTTCCAAGTTGACCGACGTTTCCTGCAACGGAGGCCGCCCCAATCCGTTGTCCTCGCCTTGTAAGCTTGGCGGCACTAGTTGTGGCGGTTCCTCGGGCGGTGCGGCGACCACCGGCTGCGGCTGGCTGCCTTTGAGCACACCGGTTTCCCACCCATACCATCCCCCGCCTAACACTCCGACCAGCAACACCAAGACTCCTAACCAGGTATACGTGTGACGCATGTTCCTCTCCCCCATCTCCCCATCGATGCTTTTTCTCTACGGGTTTCGTTCTCACTATATGGAAAGACGTGGGAGTGGATGTCCAAAGTTACAGGCGGACGAGTTGATTTTTATTTTTTGAGTGGAAAGAAAAAAAGACCATGCGCTCGGCATGGCCTTTTGCTTGTTGCAAAGGGTGTGAAGTCGCGATTACTCGACGACCTTCAGGGTGGTGTGCATGTCGCCGTGACCCGCGCCGCACATGATCGAGCACATGATCATCAGATCGCCGGCCTTTTCCGGAGTGAAGGTCACTTCGGTGGTTTCGCCAGCTTTGATCTGCACGCCGTTTACGTCGGTGCCCGGGATGGTCAGGCCGTGGAAGCCTTCTTTGCCGGTGACGACCATCTTGACCGGTTGTCCGACTTTGACTTCGGTTTTGTCCAAGGTCCACTTGAAGTTTTGAGCGGTAACGTTGATGACTTGCTCGTCGCCGGTTGCCGCGGTGTCTTCGGTCTTGGTGGTGTCGTCTTGCTTAGCGGTATCGGTGGACGTGTTGGTGTCTGCCGGAGTGGTGGTTTCGGTGTTGTTGGTATCGGACGGGGTGGCGCTGTCGTCACCACAGCCGGTCAAGAGTGCGCCCATAGCGATCACTGCTGTTGCTGCGAGAACTGCAAAACGGTTGTTTTTCATTGAACTTCCGCCTCCTTCGATTTCACATCCTTATCTTACACCCGTTGTGCCCCAAAAGGTATGCGTTAAATCACACCAACCATGAACGATTTGTGAAAGGGGTCACAAAGGGGTCTCCGGGAGCGGAAATTGACGGATTTGTATGAAAAAAAGCCCTCTTTTCGCAAGAGGGCTTGTCGTAGAAATGGACTATTTGGCGAGTACTTTTTCCACTTGGGCGAGGACGTTTTCGACAGTGAAGCCGTATTCGGCGATCACTTTGTCGCCCGGTGCCGATGCGCCAAATGTCGAGATGCCAAGCACCGCGCCTTTGTCGCCGACATAGCGTTCCCAGCCGAACGGGGACGCCATTTCGATCGCGAGGCGGTGCGGAACGTCGGGCAGCAGGACGGAGTCTTTGTAGGCTTGGTCTTGCTGTTCGAACCGATCCCAGCTCGGCATGGAGACGACGCGAGCGGCGATGCCTTTGTCGGCCAGTGCCTTTTGCGCGTCCACAGCCAATGCGACTTCGGAGCCGGTGGCGAGGAGCAGCAGTTGCGGTTTCGCACCGTTCGCCGGTTCGGAGAGGACGTACGCGCCCTTCGTGATGCCGTCGCGCGCTTTGTCTGCGGTGCCCGGGAGGACCGGCAGTTTTTGGCGAGTCAGCACCATCGCGACCGGCTTGTCAGTTTGAGCCAGCGCGTGGCGGTAGGCTTGAGCCGTTTCGTTGGCGTCGGCCGGACGGATCACGGACAGGCCCGGCATGCAGCGCAGCGCCGCCAGATGTTCGATCGGTTCGTGCGTCGGGCCGTCTTCGCCGACTGCGATCGAGTCGTGGGTGAGGACGTAGATGACCGGTTGGCCCATCAGCGCCGCCAGACGAACAGCCGGACGCAGGTAGTCGGAGAACACGAAGAAGGTGCCGCCGTAAGTGCGTACGCCGCCGTGCAAGGATTGGCCGTTCATCGCCGCCGCCATCGCGAATTCGCGCACGCCGTACCAGAGGTTGCGACCGGAGTAGTCTTCGGCGTGGAGGACGCCTTCTTCCTTCAGCGTGGTGTTGTTCGAACCCGCGAGGTCAGCGGAACCGCCGATCAGGAACGGGACGTTTTTCGCCAAGGCGTTGAGTGCTGCGCCGGATGCTTCGCGCGTCGCCATCTTCGGCGCGTCCGGTTGGTAGGTCGGGAGGTCTTGGTCCCAGCCGATCGGCAGTTGGCCGGAGATCGCTTGTTCGAGCTCGGCTGCCAGTTCCGGGTGCGCTTGCTTATAGGCGGTGAAGCGTTCGTTCCAAGCGGCTTCGGCTTGTTGGCCTTTTTCCTTGATCTGGTTGTAGTGGGCGCGGACCTCGTCCGGCACGTGGAAGGGTTCGTGCGGCCATTGGTAGGCTTCCTTGGTCAGCTTGGTCTCTTCGGCGCCAAGCGGTGCGCCGTGGACTTTGTGCGAGCCGGCGCGGTTCGGGGAGCCGTGCCCGATGATGGTGCGAACTTCGATCAGGGTCGGGCGGGACAGGTCATTTTTTGCTTCGGTCAGGGCTTGGCCGATCGCTTGGATGTCGGTGCCGTCCTCGACGCGCAGGTATTGCCAGCCTTGGGCTTCGAAGCGGCCTTTGACGTTCTCGGTAAAGGCGAAGTTGAGTTGGCCGTCGAGGGAGATGTCGTTTGAATCATAGAGCACGACCAGTTTGCCGAGGCGCATATGGCCGGCCATCGAAGACGCTTCATAGGAGACACCTTCCATCAGGTCGCCGTCGCCGCAAAGAGCGTAGGTGAAATGGTCGATGACGTCATGGCCTTCGCGGTTGTAACGCGCTGCGAGGTGTGCTTCCGCCATCGCCATGCCGACCGCCATCGGGATGCCTTGGCCGAGCGGACCGGTGGTCGCTTCGACGCCGGCAGTGTGACCGAATTCCGGGTGGCCCGGGGTTTTGGAGCCCCATTGGCGGAAGTTTTTCAGTTCTCCCATCGGCAGGTCGTAGCCGGTCAGGTGAAGCAGGGAGTAGAGCAGGGCGGAACCGTGGCCCGCGGACAGGATGAAGCGGTCACGGTTGAACCAGGTCGGGTTCGCCGGGTTGTGGTTGAGGTGGCTCGTCCATAGTTCGTAGGCCATCGGGGCCGCGCCCATCGGCAGGCCGGGGTGGCCGGAGTTTGCCTTTTCGATCATGTCGATCGACAGGGTGCGGATGGCGTTGATCGCCTGTTGGGCAAGGTTGGTGCTGGTCATGCAAAACCCCTCCAGTGTGTCCATTTTTTTATGAAGTCGGCGCTTCGCGGTTGATCGTTTTTTCCCAGGAGAAACCTTCGCCCAAGACTTCTTGGGCATCGGAGACGATGATAAAGGCTTTGGGATCGATGCGGCGCACGAGTTCTTTTAATCAAGAGACTTCGTTGCGGGAGACGACGACCATCAGCATGGCGCGTTGGGTGTCGGTGAATCCGCCGAATGCGGGGAGTTCGGTGCAGCCGCGCATGAGGTTGTAGAGGATGGTGTCGCGGATCTGACGGCGAGCGCCACGAGAAATGAACCGATGGTTATGTAAGCATAGTCGCGCAGGAGTAAGCTGCGTGAGGTTTTGTTGTGTGGTGCTGGGTGCGTGGTTGTTGCCATAGGTCCACCTTTTGAGTGTTTCTGTTGGTTGGGTGTAGTATGTGTAGGGTGGGGGTTGATTAGCAGGATTCTTTTTCCTCTCGCATGAAAGTATATCATTGGGGGGTGGGGG
>DASTWJ010000093.1:0-3861 GCA_035776695.1 Bacilli bacterium | reverse complement strand
GCGAGCATCGCTTGCCCGCCCGTATGCAAGTTGGTCGTGATGCTCCCCGAACCGCCGACGCGAGCGATGCGGGCGGTCACGTTCCACCGGTCGGTGCGGTCTTTCTGCACCAGCCAGCGAAAATCGACGGGCTGCACCCCTTTGGTACAGACCAGATCGAGCGCCTCTTGCACCAGAAAGGAGCGGCGCGAACAGAACTTCTTTTGCAAAAAAGACTGCCATTTCACACTCCCGCGCTTCGTGCGTTTGACACGGGTGGTGCCATGCGTGGTGTATTGCAGACGCACGCCGCCGCGCGGGTGCTCGTCGAGCTTGTAGATCGAACGGCCTTGCGTACCGTATATGGGCTTGACATAGACGGAGCCGTGCTTGAGCAACATGTCCTCGATGTCCCACGGCGACTTGACCAGACGAGTGTCCGGCAGATAGGCGGCCGTCTCCTCGTCTTGGCTGAGCGTGCGGTGGACGTCCCATTTGCTGCCCGTGTTTTTCGAGAACATGCCGTAGGGCACACGGCGGGCCATCTGGGTGAAGTCGTGCTGCATCTTCGCTTTCCACTCGGCCGGAGTGCCCATGATCTTCGGCAGGACGAGGTCGGGCAGCGGGCGTTTGCTCTTCATCCACTGTCCTTGTTGCGGTTTGTATACGTAAGCGGTACACACGCCGTCCTCCCAATCGACCTCGCCGGGCAGAAAGACGAACAGCGAGACGCCTTCCTCCGCCGCCAATTCGAACATATCGCGAAACACGGCCGTCAGCTCGCCAAACGGCTTGCCGGGCTCCTTGGACGGCAAAGCGTAAAGGCCGACGAACGGGCCGAAGTGGAGCTTTCCATCGACGATTTTAGCGGAAATCGGACCGAGGGGGAGCTTGAGCGCGATCCGCAGTTTGTCGGTGAGCAGCAACTGCTCCTCATCGGTAAAAATCGCTTTGGCGACCGTCTTGCGGTTGCCGGCGTGCACGACGATGCGGTCGTGCGGGTCGTGGACTTTCAACTCCTCAAACCACTCGCCCGGCAAAGCGATAAACTTGTCGTCGCTGCCGGGCCATGTGGCGATCTGATATCGTCCTAGCGCCTGTTGTTGCGCCATGTGGGCTCTCTCCTTTATGCAGACGTCCGGTTCTCTATCCTATGCGCGAACGTCCAAAAAAGGGAAAAAGGGAAGCCGTAAAGTCATGGGAGGCGAGGAGGAGGACATATCTATGAAACGAGCAATTTTTTTCCTGTCAGACTTTGGTGAAAAAGTGCTGCTGTTCAGGTAGTGGTTCCGGCTGGAAGACTGGGAAGACGGAGGATTGATTGGAAATGAGCCAATATTTTGATATCCATGGATTGGACAAGCCGTTTACGTTGTTTTCGGTAGGTCATTTGGTTTCGGTGGCGGTGATCTTGTTTGCGGTGCTGGTGCTGTACCGCTTTCGGGAGGCGTTGCGGGAACCGAGAGCGAATCGGCTGTTTCGGATGAATCTGGCGGGCGTTGTGTTGCTCAGTGAGGTGGCGTTGGAGTCGTGGCAGGCATGGATGGGTGGCTGGACGCTGGATTATTCACTTCCGTTGCAGCTGTGCTCGATCTCGTTGCTGTTTGCGGTCGTGATGCTTTGGAATCGGAGTTATCGGCTGTTCGAGTTTATGTACCTCGCCGGGATGGGCGGGGCGTTGCAGGCGATCCTCACGCCGGACCTCGGGCATTATGCGTTCCCGCATTTTCGGGCGTTTGAGTTTTTCGTCGCGCACGGGGGGATCGTGCTGGCCTGTTTGTTTATGGTGTTTGTGGAGGGGATGCGCCCGACGCTTGGGTCGCTCTGGCGGGCGTTGTTGATGCTTAATGGGATCGCGGCAGTGGTGTATGTGATCAACCGGCTGACGGGCGGCAATTACATGTTCCTCGCGCATAAGCCGAGTTCCGCTTCGTTGCTGGATGTGCTCGGGTCGTGGCCGTGGTATTTGGTTAGCTTGGAGGGTGTGGCGTTGGGGATGTTTGTGGTGTTGTATCTGCCGTTTCTGTTTCGCAGAAAGAGCGCAAACTACCACGAGCTTGCCCGGCAACGGAACAGCACTTCCGCCTAAGGCGGCCGTTTCATAAGACAAAATCAAGTAGCGTGTCAAACTGTTCAGCCAGTTCGACACGCTGTTTTTCGTTTTCGGTTCTGTCACTAGTACTTGAATTCGCTCCCTAACAACCGTAGCGGTTTGTTCGCGACCGTACCCTTTGCAAACACTCGTCACCCATTTTTACCCGCTCTTTGCACTCGGAGAAGATCATCCTGCTACACTCCTTATTAAATCTTTGCGGCGATAGATGTTGAGCGCCAGACCGAGCAACGCCATCTGCAGAACGGTCTGCGTGCCACCGTAGGAAATGAACGGCAACTCGATGCTCATCGTCGGGACAAGTCCAAGCGTCATCAGGATGTTCCAGAAAAATTCAAATGCGAACAAAGTGATGATCGAAGTCATCAACAACGAGCCATAGCGGTCGCGAATCTGTCCCGCGATGCGGTACAGGCGTTGTGTGAAGAAGACCGCCAAGAGGAACAGAGCAATCCCCCCAGCCCAGCCCAAGCTGTGAACGAAGTACGCAAAGGCGAAGTCCGTGTGAATCCCGGGAAACATGTCCAGTTTCGCTTCGAGTCCCCTCCCCCACCAACCGGCCTGTTTGACAGCCTGTAGTGACTGGACAATTTGATAGCCGTATGTCTGGACGTATTTTTCAGGAGATAAAAAGGCGAGCAAACGAAACGCCTGATTCGGGTAGGCAAACAATCGCCACGCCGTCATCCCAAGTAGGAGCAAAGAAGACAAGATGGCTTTTGTTCTTGGTGCCTTTGATGCCAACATCAAGATCACAAATCCGATACAGTACTCGGTGACATAAAGCAGCGTGTATCCCTTGGCATAAATCACACACGGCAGGAACAAGAGCAGGAGCGCTTTGCGAAACGCGTATGGGGCGCTCCAATTCCATGTAGCAAACAATCCGGCAACCGCCAGCAGGAGCAACCACGCGGAATAAGCGCCTACATTGATCCGCCAATTCAACAGAGGAATCTCCAACATCGGTAAGCCATTCAGTCGTTGCCCGAGTAGATGAGTCAGGATCAGGAGCAACAACACCGCCATATACAACCTCAACGAATACTTTTGCCCTTTCTGATAATTTCCAAAAAATAAGACAGAGCCGACCATACCACCAATGATCACCGCCAACGTTTTGTCGCGTACAAGTGTGCTCGCATCCCACTCTCCCGCCGAATGGGAAACGCCCAACCCGTACATCACCACCAAGCCAATCGCCAAAAACGCCAGCATCGAGAGAATCAGCGACCACTCCGTGCGCGGTTTGTGGACATGATGCAACTGCCGCCCGACTTCCTGCGGGTCGCCCATTGCAGCCAGTGCCTCCGCAATTGCCTGTTCCTCCGGCAGACCGCACGCCATGCGCGCTTCGATCATCTCTTCCAGATGGCTTTGCATTTCAAGCCGGATGTCGTCGTGTACTTCCTTGCATTTGATCTGTGCACAGACTTTCTCCAAATAGACATTTACTGCCGAACTCGTCTCCCACGTCATGCCCTCCCCTCCCCCAACACCGCGTCGACGGCGGAACGGAACGTGTTCCACTCCTTCTTTTTCTCCTGCAAATGCAAGCGGCCTTCGTCTGTCAGGCGGTAGTATTTGCGCTTGCGTGTGCCCTCGCCTGTGCTCCATGAGGACTGCACATACCCTTTTGACTCCAACGCATGCAAGATCGGGTACAGTGTGCCCTCTTTCAGCGTGAACACGCCGTTCGAACTGTGCTCCATCGCTTTGATCATCTCATAGCCATACATCGGCTGGCGGTCAAGCAGCGTTAGAATCAG
>DASTWJ010000092.1:0-3210 GCA_035776695.1 Bacilli bacterium | reverse complement strand
ATCAACCGGATCGAGTGGGCGGTGCGCACGTTTGCATTTGCCCCGCACGATGTGATTTTGCAAAAAACGCCCTATGTGTTCGACGTGTCCGTGTGGGAGTTGTTCACGTGGATGTTCGTCGGGGCGCAGGTCTGCTTCTTGGAGCCGGGTGCGGAGAAGGAGCCGGATCGCATCGCGGCGGCGATTGAACGTTACGGTGTGACATCGATTCACTTCGTTCCACCGATGCTGTCGGCGTTCCTCGATGCGCTGGCCGACGAGAAATTGCTGGGTCGGATTGCCTCGGTGCAACGGGTGTTCGCGAGCGGCGAGGCGCTGACCACCAAGCAAGTGCAGCGTTTCCATCAGATCGTGTACCCGGTCAACGGCGCCCGGATTTACAACTTGTACGGGCCGACGGAAGCGACGGTCGAAGTGGCGGCCTTTCCGGTGCCGGTTGACTTTGCCGGAGATGTGCTGCCGATCGGCAAACCGATTCACAACACGCGTCTCTACGTGGTGGATGAGAACCTCCGGCTTCAACCGATCGGGGTTCCGGGCGAGCTGATGATCTCCGGGGTCAATGTGGCCCGCGGATATCGGAACCGTCCGGAGCTGACAGCGGAGAAGTTTGTGGATGATCCGTTTGTACAAGGCGCTCGGATGTATAAGACGGGCGACTTGGTGCGCTGGTTGCCGGACGGCAATCTCGAATACCAAGGCCGGCTGGATCATCAGGTGAAGGTGCGCGGCTATCGGATCGAGCTCGGGGAGATCGAGGCGCAGTTGCTTTTGCTCGACGGGGTGAAAGAAGCGGTCGTCTTGTGTCGTGAAGATGCGCAAGGCAATAACGAACTGTCCGCTTACCTCGTCACCGAGACCGCGCTGACGACGGCCGACCTGCGCCGTGCGTTGGCGCAGGAGTTGCCCGATTATATGATCCCGTCCTACTTCGTCTTTCTGGAGCGGATGCCGATCACGACCAACGGCAAAGTCGACCGCAAGGCGTTGCCTGAACCGAAGGGCGAGACATTGCGCAGCGCGGCCTATCTGGCGCCGCGCACGAAGACGGAAGCCGACTTGGCGGCGATCTGGTCGGCGGTGTTGGAGCTGGAACAGGTCGGGGTTCACGACGACTTTTTCGAACTGGGCGGTCATTCGTTGAAAGCTTCGAATTTGATCGCTCGGATCTATCAGCAGATGGGCGTGAAACTGCCGCTGCGGGCGGTGTTCCAAGCAGGCACGCTCGCCGAATTGGCCGCTTGGGTCGATCGCACGGAACAAGAGGGATCCCTGCCGCCCATTCCGGTCGTGGAGGCGGACGATCATCCGCTGTCCTCCGCGCAGAAGCGGTTGTTCATCCTCCATCAGTTGGCGGAGGGGGACATTACGTACAACATGCCGGGGGTGCTCGAACTGCAAGGGAGGCTTGATGTCGACCGCTTGCAGGCGGCGATGTCGGCGGTCATCGCACGTCACGAGGCGTTGCGCACTTCGTTTGTGCTCGTCGACGGCGAACCGCGTCAAGTGGTGCAGGAAGCGTGCGATTTCAAACTGTCGATCACCGAGGGGGCGGACCTCGATCTCTTGACCCGGATGCAGGCGTTCGTACAACCGTTTGATCTGGCAAAAGCGCCGCTGTTACGGATGCAGTTGCTGCGCGTGGAGCCGGAGCGTCATCTACTCCTGCTCGACATGCACCACATCATCTCGGACGGCGCGTCGGTCAATCTGCTGATGCAAGACCTGATCGCGGCGTATCGCGGCGAGGAGAAACTGCCGCTCGCGATCCAGTACAAGGACTATGTCGCTTGGCACGACAGCTTTTTCACAACGGAGCGCATGCAGGCGCAGCAGGCGTTTTGGCAGGAACAGTTCGCCGACGAGGTGCCGGTGCTGAACCTGACGGGCGACTATGCTCGTCCGGCGGTGAAGGAGTATGCGGGGGACGCGTTGCGCTTCGAGCTCGGGCGCGAGTTGACCGACCGTTTGCAACAACTGGCTGCGGAGAACGGGATGACTTTGTATATGATCTTGCTGGCGGCGTATGCGTTGTTGCTAGGCAAGTATGCGAATCAGGAGGACGTCGTGATCGGTTCGCCGGTCGCTGGGCGGGCGCATCCCGATGCGGAGTCGGTGATGGGCATGTTCGTCAACACGCTGGCCTTGCGGGTGCGCCCGGAACGCGAGCGGACGTTGGGCGAGTTCCTCGCTGCGGTCAAAGAGCGCGTCGTGGCAGCGTTCGATCATCAGGAGTATCCCTATGAACAACTGATCGAGCAGGTCGGCGTGCGTCGCGACTTGAGTCGCAACCCGCTGTTCGATGTGCTGCTCGTGTTGCAAAACGCGGATTTCTCCGAGACGCGGATGGGCGAGGTGGTCGTCAAGCCGCACCTGTACGATGAGACGATGGCGAAGTTCGACCTGACGCTGGAGGCGTTGGAGACGAGCGAAGGGTTGTCGGTGCGGATGGAGTACCGTACGAAGTTGTTTGCTCGGGCGACGATCGAGCGGATGAGCCGCCATCTGGTCAGGGTGCTGGAAGTGCTTTGCACGGAGCGGACGACCACGGTCGGCGCGTTGGAACTGACGTGGCCGGAGGAACGCGAGCAGATCTTGCAGGCGTTCAACGACACGGAGGTTCCGCTTGACGGCGACCGGACGCTTTCGGAGATCTTCGAAGCGCAGGCGGACAAGACGCCTGAGGCGGTGGCGGTGCAGGCGGACGGTCAGGTGTTGACCTATGCGGCCTTGAACGCCAAAGCGAATCAGTTGGCGCGCGTGTTGCGTCGAGCAGGTGTCGGCCCGGATACGTTGGTCGCCTTGCTGATGGAGCGATCGGCGGAGATGATGATCTCGATTCTGGCCATTCACAAGGCAGGTGGCGCTTATGTGCCGATCACGCCGGACTGGCCGACGGAGCGGATCGGATACTTGCTGGAGGACAGCCGGGCGCAGGTTGTTTTGACGCAAACGCACCTGCAAGCACGGGTACCTGCCGCCGGCACGGTATTGGCGGTGGATGACGCTGCGCTGTATACGGGGGCGGCCACCAACCTCGAACCGTTGCACCGGCCGACCGACTTAGCCTATGTGATCTACACGTCCGGCTCGACCGGCAAGCCCAAAGGCGTCATGGTCGAACACCGTTCTGTGATCAACCGGATCGAGTGGGCGGTGCGCACGTTTGCATTTGCCCCGCACGATGTGATTTTGCAAAAAACGCCCTAT
>DASTWJ010000091.1:0-14994 GCA_035776695.1 Bacilli bacterium | reverse complement strand
AATGTTGCATCACAACTTCCTCCTAAATTGGAAAATTGTGTAGATGAATGGCCATTGTTGCTGATCGACAATTTCTGTCAAAGAGTCTTAAAATCGAGCCGCGACTCCGCATTTAGTTAGGACTTTTTCACCATTTTGATGCAAGGTATTGTACAAGTAAGGCTTCGTGTAGTAACCTGTAAATGCGATTATATCAACTAATTTCGTGCAATATCGCTAAAGTGGTTTACAAGCAATCCCAATCCCGCCAGATACAGTCGATACGAGGACAAAAAAACAATCACCCGGCGGGTGATTGTTTGGTGTGTATTCGGCGGTGGGTACGATCGACGATCAGGAGTAGCGCGTGTACTCCCCGTACCAATTGCGCAGGATGCGAGTGGCTTCGCGCATCAGGTTGAAGTCGTTGGTCACGTCGGCCAGTTCGCATTGGACGAGCGCTGCGGCATAGTCGATGCCGGCCTCCTTCAAGGCGGCGACGGCATGGTTCATCTGCACGATGTAGCCGTCGATGTTGCGAGACTGAAAATCGCACTGGGCGAGCAACTTGTAGAAGCGCGAGCACTGGTATGGGTCTTCCAAACGCGCCAACGCCTCTTCCGCCAAGCGACGCGCCTCGGCGATCCGCCCGAGCGACAGTTCCAGTTCGACCAACCGCCGCTCGATGTTGTGCAGGTGGGCGGGTGCATCGACCTTTTTCAACCGATACGCTTGGTGGTAGTAGTCGCGGGCGGCCGAAGAATCGCCGCAGTGGCGCAACACGTCGCCCAGCACGCGAGCGGCTCGTCCCAAGTGCGGTCGGTTGTCGGTCGCCTGAAAATGGTCGTACGCCGAACGCGCGGTGGCCAGCGCGTCGCTCACCTCGTCCAGCATGATCAGGATCGAGGCTTGCTGCAGGGCGCAACGGGCGATGCCGTCCCCATCTTCCAGTGGCTCACCGTCCGGCGACACCTGCGCACGAAACACCGCTTCGGCTGCTCGGCTCAAGCGCAGCGCCTCCTCCATCTTGCCGTCGAGGAAGTGGATGTGGGCGAGCTTGCAATACGACTCGCCGACCACCGTGTCGGTCACGTGGTAACGGGGGCCGAGTTCGACCGCCTGCTTGTAGTACGAGAGCGCGACGGAGCGTTGAAATTCGGCCAAGGCATAGTCGCCGAGGCTGTTGAGCACTTCGATCTGCCTGGGGATGTCCTTGTGGATCAGGAAGTATTTGTACGCCTCGTTCATCCCGTCGCGGGCGCTTTCGAACCGACCGTGGTCACCGAAGACGCTGGCGATCTTCATCTGGATCAGGGCGATCAGGTTTTCATGATCGGGCTGCTCGGTCGCCACCCAGTACATGTCGTAGAGCAAGGCGATCGATTCGTCGGTTTTCTTCGCTTCCAGCTTGCGGTTGACGACTTCGAACAAGGCCGAGATCGACTTGGATAAATCCGGGTAAAAGATCAGGGCTTGCTCCGGTTGCAACCCCAATACGTCGCACAGGTATAAAACCGTTTCGATCGTCGGGCGGATCTTGCCCTTTTCGATGTTGTTGACAGCTGTCGGCGACAACGTGCTGCCCGCCACTTCTCGCATCGTCATGCCAAGCGTGGTTCGGCGTTCGCGCAACAGGTCGCCAAGCGTCGCATCGCGGTATTCGGTCAAAGCGGTTTCCCCCCTTCTAAGAACCATTCCAAATCTTGTGGGAAGTTGCTCTTAGTATATCAACCTGTGCTACGGGCTACAACTGCGACGAAAGAAACCGCGCTTGTGATCTTGAAACGGAAAAGAATTATTGATGTTAAGTAAGTTAGATCGATAGGTCAAAATATTCCGATTTATTTTAACAGGATTTTTGGGTTTATTAGTTGACACATTTGTGATATAGATTATAATAAACCTAAGGATTCAATGGCCAATAAACCAACTCTCATTTTCTGTAAAATGAGTTCTCTTTAGATAAATGTTAGTGACATGGAGGAGAAGACATCTATGAAAGCAACTTTGGGACAGAAAATCCGTGATCTGAGAATTCGAAAAGGCCTCACCCAGAGCGACTTGGCTGCCGGCCTCGTCACTCCGTCGATGATCTCGCAAATCGAATCGGACAAAGCGAACCCGTCGCACGGGCTGTTGGCGTCGATCGCCGAGAAGTTGGACACGCCGATCGAGTACTTCCTGACCGACACCGAAACGCAGATGGAGAAAGTCAGCGAATACAAAATCGCCAAAGCTCTGATGGCGACCAAGCAATACGACAAGGCGGTCTCGATGCTGGCGGAGCTCGAACACGACCCGTCCCCGCACGTGTCGTCGATCGACGTGGCGTTCGACCTCGCGACCTGCTACCTGCACACCGGTCAGTACAAGGATGCGACCGAGCGGTTTGAAAACGTGCTCGACTCCGCGATGGCGCGCAACGATCAGACGATCTCCTTGCTCGTGCTGAACCAACTGGGCGAGCTGTCCTACCGGGAGAAAAACTACCCGATCGCCATCCACTACTGGAAAAAGGCGTTCGAGATCATCAAAAAGGGTCATCCGACCGAGCTGTACCTGCACGCGAAGATCGTCAAGAACCTCGGCAAGGTCTACTACAAGCTGGGCGATCACGGCGAAGCGCTGACCTACTACCAAGAGTCGAACAAGCTGCTGGAAGGCAGCCACCATTTCAAGCAGATCGGCGACATCTACCTCGACCTCGGACATACCTACCGCGACATGGGTGAATTTGAAAAAGCGGCGGAGTACTCGCAGTACGCGCTGTCGATCTTCCAGTCGCTGAACAACATGAAGCTGACGATCGACGTCAAAGCGCGTTACGGCATCGTCAAGGGCGAGACCGGCCATGTGCAAGAAGCGGTGCAGATCCTCGAGAACTGCATGCACGAGTACCGCGAGATCGGTTGCGAAGAGGAAGTCGGGCAAATTCACAGCGACCTGGCGCGCATCCTGATCGCCGGCCACGAGTACGACCGGGCATTGGATCACTGCCAGCAGGCACTCGCCTTCTTCCCGGAGGAGAACCTCGACCGCGCACACGTCTACCGCATGATCGGCCAGATCGAAAACGCGCAAGGCAACGCCAACGCGTCTGTCGAGAGCATCAAGAAGGCGGTTGAGTTGTACAAGACCACGCACGCATTTGGCGAGTTGGTCAAGGCGTACTCGCTGCTCGGCGACATCTACAAGGACAAGGGCGATTACAAAGAGGCGATGGAATGCCTCGAAGCGATGAACAACGCGATGGAAGAGAACCTGCGCGAACGCAAGATCGTGATCTAATCGCGCCTCGCGATTCCCGACTCGCACGAGGGAACCCATTTGAACAGACAAAAGACCGAGCAGTCTCGTCGCTGCACGGTCTTTTTTTACCCTTTGAGCGGGGGGGTGTGTTTCGGGTCGGGCGTCTGCGGCGGTGTGGCTTGGCGCAGGCGCTTTTTCTCCAAGGTATCCTGCCGCAACGAACGGGTCAGACGGTTCATCGCGAAGCCGGTCAGGGCGGCCGCCGTGCCGCAAGACGCGATCAGCAACAGGCCGCTGACCAGATACGACGTCTCCTCCACCGAGCGCAAGGCGTACAGGGCGACTCCGCACAGCGCGGCAAAAACCCCGAGCGAAAACTCATACCAACGCCACTTCGCGGTGCAGAATAACCCGTAGCAGGTCAGCCAGATCGGGGAGAACCCGAGCCAGAACACGCTAAACCAAAACTGATGGAACACTTGAAACGACAACTGGCCAAGCCAGACATCCAACCCGACGACCGCCAAACAGATCACCAGCGCCAACAGCGTATGGGTCAAAAAAGGGCGTGCCACCCGCCAACTTGCCTGCAGCAGAGCGGACCACGGACGCTTTTGCTTCATCATGTGTCACCTCGATAGGACAAAAGTGTGGGAAAATTCCTCGGATTGCGAACAGTTTCAGTCTAGTCGCGAGGTTGCTTTTTTATACAGGTGGGCAGGCAAAAGAGCAGGCGGGACGCTTTAGTGAATGACAGCAATAGATTGAATCTTTCGGAAGCCCTACGGTATAATGGAATTGGCAATGTCCGTTTCAAATCCGTAATGGTACCGAGACGAGGAAGTGAATGCGATGAAACCGGGTCTGGCAATCGGGCAGACGGCGGAAGTGACCCGTCTGGTGACGGCCGACATGCGGCCGGCGTTTGACGGCGTGGTCGTGCATGATGTCTATGGCACGGCGGCGATGGTCACCGACATGGAACATGCGGCACGGCGCATCCTCCTGCCTGTTTTGGAGGAGCATGAAGAAGGGATGGGCGTCTCGGTCTCCGTCAAGCACCTCGCGCCGACGCCGGTCGGTCGACAGGTGCGGGCGGTGGCGACACTGACCGAGTTCACGTCGCGCAAGTTGGTGACGACGGTCGAGGTGTATAACGAGCACACGAAGATCGGCGAAGGCACCGTCGTGCAGGCGGTGTTGCCGAAGACGGCGATCGCCGCGCGCATCGCCGAGATGGCCGAGACTGAATAGAGTTTGGCTTACATACAAAAGGAGGGTTTCCCCATGGTAAAAATGATCGCACTGTACAAGAAACCGGAAGACATCGAGGCTTTTAACAAGCATTATTTCGGCACGCACTTGGAGCTGAACGCGAAGACTCCGGGCCTGGTGAAGACGGAAGTGAACAAGTTCTTCGACATGCGCGGCGGTGAGACCGAGTACTACCTGATGGCGGAAATGTACTTCGAGAGCATGGACACGCTGAAAGCGTCCTTCAAGACGCCTGAATCGAAGGCGGCGGGCGAGGACCTGCAATCGTTCGCAGGCGGTCTGGTCAAGTTCTGGTTTGCAGAAGTTGTAGAGTAAGATGACGACGGGAGCGAATGCTATGTACGAAACGATCCTGTATCAATTGGAAGAAGGCGTGTTGACGATCACGCTCAACCGCCCGGACGTGATGAACGCCTACAACCAAAAGATGGGCGAAGAGCTGTACCAAGCGTTCAAGGACGCGGAAAATGACGACGCGGTGCGCGTGGTCGTGCTGACCGGCTCCGGTCGGGCGTTCTGCTCGGGCCAAGACCTCAACGACCGCTCCGACCCGAACTTGTCGGTCAACCTGACCAACTCGGTGCGCGAGCGCTACAACCCGCTGATCCTGCGCCTGCAGACGATGAAAAAGCCGGTGATCGCGTCGATCAACGGGGCGGCGGCCGGGGCGGGCATGTCGTTCGCACTGGCGACCGATCTGCGGATCGCGTCGGAGAAGTCGAAATTTACGCTGGCGTTCTGCAAGATCGGCCTCGTGCCGGATTCCGGTGCGTCTTACTTCCTGCCGCGCTTGGTCGGCATGACCAAGGCGATGGAACTGGCGCTGACCGGCGACGTGATCGACGGCACCGAAGCGTACCGCATCGGGCTGGTCAACAAAGTCGTGCCGCCGGAGGAGTTGGAAGCGGCGACTCGCGAACTGGCGCAGCGGCTGGCGAAAGGCCCGACCCTGTCCTACGGCCTGACCAAGCGGGCGCTGTACACGGGTGCCGAAGGCGACCTGCTCCGTGCGCTGGAGACGGAAGCGCAGTACCAAGGGATCGCGGGCAAGTCACATGACTTCCAAGAGGGCGTGCAAGCGTTCCTCGAAAAACGTGCGCCCGAGTTCAAGGGACGCTAAGCAACGAACCTTTTTCCAAAACGGTTTCTATAAAAGCGTTGGTGTGACGGGTAGGAGGTGCTCTCATTTTGGGCATCTCCTCTCCGCACGTCTGTCGCTGAAACGGAGTGGATGAGATGCAAGAGCTGGTGTTTGACAAGCCGGTCGGCGTGATCGGGGCCGGGACGATGGGCCTTGGGATCGCGCAGGTGGCGGCGCAGACGGGGTACGATGTGATCCTGTTTGACATCAACGCGGACGTGCTGGCGAAGTCGCTGGACAAGTTGCGGGCCACGCTGGAGAAGTTGGAGGCGAAAGGCAAGTTTCAACCGGGGGAGGCGACGGCGATCCTCGGGCGGATCTCGTCGACGACCGATATGGGGCCGTTCAAGAACGCGGCGATCGTCATCGAGGCCGCACCGGAGAAGTTGGAGCTGAAGAAGTCGATCTTCGGGCAGTTGGAGGAGATCACGGCGGCGGACTGCATTTTGGCGTCGAACACGTCGTCGATCCCGATCACGGCGATCGCAGGCGGGATGAAGACGTCGGAGCGCGTTGTCGGCATGCACTTTTTTAACCCGGTGCCGTTGATGAAGTTGGTGGAAGTGATTCAAGGGATGCATACGTCGGATGAAGTGATGCGGACCACGAGTGAATTTGCCAAGTCGCTTGGCAAAGCGGCGGTGTCTTGTAAGGATACGCCCGGATTTATCGTCAACCGGGTGGCGCGCGGGTTTTACGGCGAAGGTTTGCGGCTGCTGCAGGAAGGCGTGGCCGATGTGGAGACGATCGACAAGATCGCTCGCCTCGGAGGCAACTTCCGCATGGGGCCGTTTGAGCTGTTGGATCTGATCGGCATCGATGTGAACCTCGATGTCTCGACCTCGGTGTACCGAGCTACATATGATGAGCAACGCTACCGCCCGAACCCGATTCAGGAGCGGATGGTGCAGTCCGGCGATCACGGACGCAAGACGGGAAGGGGGTTCTACCGCTATGACGGCTGAAGACTTCAAACGCGTGCTGGTGCTCGGTGACGGCACGGTAGCGGAAGAACTGGCCTTGGAGTTGGAGGAGCGCGGGTATGATGTGACGTCCTTCATCCACGCCGGCCCGATGGAAGCGTGGAACGAGAAGCCGTTCCGCTATTTGGAGACGCAGTTCGAGTCGGAACTGGAGATGGGAGAATTCGACGCCGCCGTGTTAGCGTTTACATCGGCAAAAGAGTCGCTGCGACGCGTGGTGTTGAAGTTGCAGGAGCATCTCTATCCCGAGACGCTGGTGCTGACTTCCGCGATGTCCTATTCGACGTCGGAGATCGCTTCGTGGTTCGATCATCCCGAGCGGGTGGTCGGGTTCTCGTTCCTGCCGCCGCTGGCGGACGTGAAGTTGATCGAAGTGGCACGGGCGTTGCAGACGTCCGATTACTATGCCCAAGAAGCGGAGTACTTCCTGAACGGCCTGGAGCGCGAGTTGGCGTGGATCGGCGATTCGGCGGGCATGGCGTTGCCGCGGATGGTGTCGTTGATCATCAACGAGGCGGTGACGGCGCTGATGGAGGATGTGGCGACGGCGGAAGACCTCGACACGGCGATGCGCCTCGGCGTGAACTACCCGCACGGGCCGCTGATGTGGGCCGATCGGATCGGGTTGGATCAGGTGTATGCGACGCTCTCCGCCGTGTTTGAAGAGCAGGGAGAGGATCGCTATCGTCCGGCTCCGCTGTTGCGCCGGATGGTGCTGGCGCGACGCCTCGGCGTGCGTACGGGTAGCGGTTTTTACAACTACGAAGGGGTGGAAGAGAATGCGTGAAGCAGTGATCGTAGAAGCGGTTCGTACACCGGTCGGTCGGTATCGCGGGGCGCTCAAGGACGTGCGTCCCGATGACATGGGCGCACATGTGATCAAATCGCTCGTGGAGAAGACGGGCCTCAGCCCCGAACTGATCGACGACGTGGTCATGGGCTGTGCCAACCAAGCGGGGGAGGACAACCGCAATGTGGCGCGGATGTCGCTGCTGCTGGCAGGCTTGCCGACCACCGTGCCGGGCGTGACGGTCAACCGTCTGTGCGCGTCGGGCGCGGATGCGGTGAACCAAGCGTGTCGAGCGATCATCGCCGGCGAAGCGGACGTGATGATCGCAGGCGGCGTCGAGTCGATGACCCGTGCGCCGTACGCGATGGCGAAACCGGAGATGGGCTACCCGCGCGGTGACATTCGGATGTTCGACACGACGCTGGGCTGGCGGTTTACCAACCAGAAGCTCGCTGATCTGTACTACCCGTACTCGATGGGTGAGACGGGCGACAACGTAGCGAAGGAATACAAGGTGTCTCGCGAGGACCAAGACGCGTGGGCCCTGCGTTCGCAGCAGAACTACGCCAAAGCGGAAGCGGCGGGCAAGTTCAAGGACGAGATCGTCCCGGTGACGATCCCGCAGCGCAAAGGCGACCCGATCGTCGTCGACCGCGATGAGCACCCGCGTCCCGACACGACGCTGGAGAAGCTGGCGAAACTGCGTCCGGCGTTTAACGAAGACGGCACGGTGACGGCCGGCAACGCGGCGGGGATCAACGACGGAGCGGCTGCGCTGTTGATCATGTCCCGTGAGAAGGCGGAAGAGCTCGGCTACAAGCCGCTGGCTCGCTACGTAGCAGGTGCGGCGGCAGGCGTCGACCCGTCGGTGATGGGCATCGGTCCGGTGCCGGCGGTGCGCAAGGCGTTGAAAGTGGCGGGGCTGTCTGTTGAGGACATCGACGTTTTTGAAATCAACGAAGCGTTTGCGGCGCAGGTGATCGCCTCCTACCGCGAACTCGGCATCGACCCGAGCAAGATCAACCCGAACGGCGGCGGCATCTCGATCGGCCATCCGCTCGGCGCGACCGGTGCGAGGATGGTGGCGACCTTGGTCAAGGAAATGCAGCGCGAAGGCTACCGCTACGGCGTGGCGACGATGTGCATCGGGGTCGGCCAAGGGCTGGCGTCCGTGTTTGAGCGAATCGAATAGACAGGGTGGGGTGTGCAGACATGGGAATTTTCGATGAGATGAAAAAATACGGCCATGAGCAGATCAACTTTTTCCAACATAAGGGCACGGGCTTGAAAGCGATCGTCGCGATTCACAACTCCGTGATGGGCCCGGCGCTGGGCGGTTGCCGCATGCGTCCGTATGAGACGGAAGAGGAAGCGCTGTTCGACGTGCTGCGCCTGTCCCGCGGCATGACCTACAAGTGCGGCATCGCCGATGTCGACAACGGCGGCGGCAAGTCGGTGCTCATCGGCGACCCGAACGCCGACAAGACGCCGGAGATGTTCCGCGCGTTCGGTCGCTTCGTGGAAGGCCTCGGCGGTCGCTTCTACACCGGCACCGACATGGGCACCACGCCGGAAGATTTCGTGCATTCGCAGCGCGAGTCGTCCCGCTTCGTCGGTCTGCCGCTGGAGTTCGGCGGTTCCGGCAACACGGCGATCCCGACTGCGCTCGGCGTCTACCAAGGCATCCGCGCCACCGCTCGCGTGCTGTGGGGCCATGAAGACCTCACCGGCAAAAAATTCGCGGTGCAAGGCGTGGGCAAAGTCGGCGCTCTGCTCGTCGAGCGCCTCGTGAAAGCGGGCGGTCAGGTCTACATCACCGACATCCACCAGCCTTTCCTCGACGCGGTGGTCGCAGCGACCCCGGCACAGAACATGCTGGGCGTGGTGAAGCCGGATGAGATCTACGGCCTTGACGTGGATATGTTCGTACCGTGTGCGCTTGGTGCGATCGTCAACGACGAAACGATCCCGCAACTGAAAGCGAAGGCGATCGTCGGCTCGGCGAACAACCAGCTGCTCGACATGGAAAAGCACGGCGCGATGCTGCATGAAAAAGGCATCCTCTACGCACCGGACTACCTCGTCAACGCGGGCGGCCTGATCCAAGTGGCCGACGAGATGAAAGGCTACGTGCCGGAGCGCGTGCTGGCGAAGACCAACTCGATCTACGAGATGCTGCTCCAAGTGTATAAGTTGTCCTCCGAGCAGAACATCCCGACGTGGTTGGCGGCCGACCGTCTGGTCGAAGCGCGGATCGAGACCGTGCTCGACCTGAAAAGCATTCGGGCGTAATTGCAGATAGAGAGAAGGGTGAGAGAGATGAACCAAACGGAACTGTACACCGCACAGACCACCCTCCCCACCGACCAACTGCTGGAGATGTACAAGTGGATGATCACGGTGCGTCACTTCGACCGCCGTGCCGTCAACTTGCAGCGTTCGGGGCGTATCGGCACGTACGCGCCGTTGGAGGGGCAGGAAGCGGCTCAAGTGGGCTGCGGATTCGCGTTGGAGAAGCAGGACTGGCTGTTCCCGACCTATCGGGAGCACGGCGTGTCGATGGTACACGGCCTGCCGATGTCGACGATCTACATGTATTGGAACGGCCGTCCGGAAGGGTGCGTTGCGCCTGAGGGCGTGAACATTTTCCCGATCGCCGTCCCGATTGCGACGCAATTGCCGCACGCGGTTGGCGCAGCGTGGGCGTCGAAGCTCAAGGGTGAGGACGCGGTCGTCGTCGGCTTCTTGGGCGACGGGGCGACCTCGGAAGGCGACTTCCACGAAGCGATGAACTTCGCGGCTGTCTTTAAAGTGCCGGTGATCATCTTCTGCCAGAACAACGGCTATGCGATCTCCGTGCCGATGCGCAAACAGACCGCGACCGAAACGATGGCGGAGAAGGCGGCGGCGTACGGCATGGAAGGCGTGCGCGTCGACGGCCAAGACGTGGTCGCCGTCTACGAAGTGATGAAAAAAGCGGCCGACAAAGCCCGCACCGGCGGCGGCCCGACCTTCGTCGAGGCTGTAACGTACCGCTACGGCTCTCACACCACCGCTGACGACCACACGCGTTATCGCGACTCGGAGGAGTCCGAACAGTGGCGGAACGAGAAAGACCCGATCGACCGCTTGAAAAAGCAGTTGATCGACCTAGGCGTCTGGGACGAAGAGAAGGACAAAGCCGCGTGGGACGAAGCGGACCAAGTGGTGCAAAAGGCGATTGACGAGGCGTTGTCTGCCGATCCGGTCGACCACAACCGCATTTTCGACCATGCGTTTGCCGAGTTGCCGTGGCACCTGCAAGAGCAGCGTGAGGAAATGCGCAAGTTGTACGGAAACGGAGGGGCGAAGTAAGATGGCAAAGCTGAACATCATCCAAGCGATCACGGACGGCCTGCGCGTCGCCCTGAAGGAAGACGAGCGCGTCCTGCTGCTCGGCGAGGACATCGGCGTCAACGGCGGCGTGTTCCGCGCGACCGAAGGCTTGCAAGCCGAATTCGGCGAGCAGCGCGTCGTCGACACCCCGCTGGCGGAAGCGGGCATCGTCGGGGCATCCGTCGGTCTGGCGGTCAACGGCATGCTGCCGATCCCGGAGATTCAGTTCTTCGGCTTTATCTACCCGGCGATCGAGCAGATCGTCTGCCACGTCTCTCGCGTGCGCATGCGTTCGCAAGGGCGTTTCACCTGCCCGATGGTCATCCGCGCTCCGTACGGCGGCGGCATCCGCGCCCCTGAGCTGCACGGCGACTCCCCGGAGGCGTTTTTCGTCCACCAGCCGGGTCTGAAAGTGGTCTGCCCGTCCAACCCGTATGATGCAAAAGGGCTGCTGCTCGCGGCTCTGCAAGATCCCGATCCGGTGATCTTCATGGAACCGATGCGCATCTACCGCGCGTTCCGCGACGAAGTGCCGGAAGAGCACTACACCGTGCCGATCGGCAAAGCGAATGTGGTGAAAGAGGGCAAGGACATCTCCCTTTTTGCCTACGGAACGATGCTTCGCGTGTCGTTGGAAGCGGCGGCGATGGCGAAGGAGCAGGGCTGGGACGTCGAAGTCGTCGACCTGCGCACCCTGTCCCCGCTCGACCGCGAGACGATTGTAGCTTCGGTTCAGAAAACAGGCCGTGCCATCGTCGTGCATGAGGCGCCGAAAACGGCGGGTCTCGGGGCGGAGATCACCGCGTTGATCAACGATGAAGCGCTGTTGTACCTGGAAGCGCCGGTCGGTCGCGTCGGCGGCTATGACGCACCGCAACCGCTGTTCTCCTTGGAGGACATCTACGCGCCGGATGCCAAGCGCATCCTGCACGGCATCGAAAAGGTCATGAACTTCTAAACAAGGACGGTGACAAGCCCGATGACAGTTCAATTCAAATTGCCGGATGTCGGCGAAGGCATCCACGAGGCGGAGATCGTCTCTTGGCTGGTCAAGGAAGGCGATACCGTCCGCGAGTTCGACCCGATCGTCGAAGTGCAAACGGACAAGGCGCTCGTCGAGCTGCCGTCGCCCGCTTCCGGCACGATTCTGGAAATCAAGGCCCCGGCGGGCGAGTTGGCGCACGTCGGCGATGTGATCGTCGTGATTGGCGAAGGAGCGGCCGCTCCGGCTGCGTCTGCTTCGGCCTCTGCGTCGGTCCAAGGCTCGCCGGAACCGGGGATGATCCAGCCGGCCGTCGAGTCCGGCATGGGTTCGGTCGCGCCGGGCGGTGTCGGCGCACAGACGAGCGGCGCGGTGGCGGTTGACGCTTCCGTCGGGGCACAGGCTCCGAACGCGCAAGGTGCTCAAGGCGCGACCCTCGTCGCAGGGCGCGTGCTCGCCACGCCTGCGACCCGCAAACTGGCACGCGACCTCGGCGTCGACATCCGCCAAGTGGCGGGGACGGGCAAAGCCGGTCGCGTGACAAAAGAAGACGTTCAAAGCTTCCACCAAGGCGGTGGACAAGTGGCGGCACCTGTCGCGGCAGCACCGACGACACAAGCGGCACCCGCCGCTCCGCTCGCGCCTGCGAAACCGCTGACAGCCGCCACACCCGTGGCGGTTGCCTCCACCGAAGCGGACGAGCGCGTCCCGCTGCGGGGCCTGCGTCGCACCATCGCCCAGCGCATGGTGCAATCGGCGTTCACCGCGCCGCATGTCACGGCGTTTGACGATGTGGACATGACGGAGCTGATCGCGTACCGGAAGCAGGCGAACACTCTGCTGGCCGAGCGCGGCGTCAAGCTGACCTACCTGCCGTTTATCATGAAGGCGCTGGTCTCCGCGCTGAAAGCGCACCCGTTCCTCAACGCCTACATGGACGATGAGCGCGGCGAGATCGTGTTGAAGAAGGAATACAACCTCGGCGTCGCCGTCGACACGCCGGACGGCCTGATGGTGCCGGTGATCAAGAACGTGGACAAGAAGTCGATCCTCGACATCGCCGCCGACATCAACGCGCTGATCGAGAAGACGAAGAACCGCCAGCTCGAAGTGAACGACATGAAGGGCGGCACCTTCACGATCACCAACATGGGCCCGATCGGCGGTCTGTTCGCTACGCCGATCCTCAACTACCCGGAAGTCGGCATCCTCGGCGTGCATAAGATCGAGGAGAAGCCGGTGGTGCGAAACGGCGAGATCGTCATCCGCTCGATGATGAACCTCTCCCTGTCCTTCGACCATCGCGTCATCGACGGGGCGGAATCGGTTCGCTTCACCAACCACATCAAGAAACTGCTGGAAAACCCGAACCTCTTGTTCTTGGAGATGAGCTAACATGGTAGTCGGAGATATCGCACAAGAAGTCGAAGTTGTCGTCATCGGCGGCGGTCCCGGCGGCTATGTGGCCGCCATCCGCGCCGCTCAATTGGGCAAAGAGGTCGTGTTGATCGACAAGGACACCGTCGGCGGCGTCTGCCTCAACCGCGGCTGCATCCCGTCGAAAGCGCTGATCCACGCCGCGAAGACGGCCGACCACGCCAAGTACGCAGGCGGCATCGGGATCAAGGTCGGCGCGGTTGAAGTCGATATGCCTCAAGTCCAAGAATGGAAAGGCGGCGTCGTCAAGAAGCTGACCGGCGGCGTCTCCTCGCTGCTCAAAGCGAACGACGTCACCGTCGTGTCTGGCAACGCCGTGCTGATGGCGGACAACCGCGTCGGCGTGGAAACGACGTCCGGCATGGAATATTTCAAGTTTGAACATTGCATCCTGGCGACGGGGTCGCGTCCCGTGCAGATTCCCACGTTCCCTTTTGACGGCGAGTACATTCTGTCGTCGACGGAAGCGTTGGAGCTTGGCGAAGTGCCGCAGGATTTGCTCGTCATCGGCGGCGGGTACATCGGGTTGGAACTGGGCACCGCCTATGCGAAGCTCGGGGCGAAGGTGACCTTCGTCGAGATGGCGGACAACCTGCTGCCGGGCGTCGACCCGTCCTTGGTGCAAATCGTCAAGAAAAACCTGCGCAAACGCGGCGTGGAGATTCTGACCTCGACCGGTGCGAAAGGCTATGAGATCCAAGACGGCAAAGTCCACGTCACCGTGGATGCGAAAGGCGAAGCGCGCACGATCGTCGCCGACAAAGTGCTCGTCACCGTCGGCCGTCGTCCGAACACGGAGGAGCTCGGCTTGGAGCAAGTCGGTCTCTCCGTCAACGAACGCGGGTTCTTGGAGACGGACAGTCAGTGTCGGACGCAGAACAAGACGATCTATGCCATCGGCGACATCGCGACCGGCCCGATGCTGGCTCACAAGGCGAGCAAGGAAGGCATCGTCGCGGCGGAAGCGATCGCCGGTCATGCGAGCGAGATGGATGTCGTGGCGATTCCGGCCGTCATCTTCACCGACCCGGAGATCGCGACGGTCGGCTTGACGGAAACGGAAGCGAAGGCGCAAGGGCTGGATGTGACCGTGGGCAAGTTCCCGTTTGCCGCGAACGGGCGGGCGCTGACGACCAACGAAGGGGACGGCTACGGCATCGTCGTCGCGGAGACGGCGAGCGGCGTGGTTCTCGGCGTCCACCTCGTGGGGCCGGAAGCGTCGAACCTGATCGGGGAGGCGGCGTTGGCGCTGGAGATGGGTGCGACGGTGGAAGACCTGCACCTGACCGTTCACCCGCACCCGACCTTGACCGAAGTCCTGATGGAAGCGGCAGCCGATGTGGAAGGCGTAGCGGTTCACATCGCCAAGCGGAAGTAGGAAACGGAACGGCATTTTTTATAAAAATAACACCCTGCCAATAAGGCGCTCCGGGGAATTGCTTCGCCCCTTGCGTCTTCGGCAGGGTGTTTTTTGCTCTCATGAGAAGTTGAATAGAAAGGTCTTTTTTGAAAGGATCGCACTTCTTCCGGCCGCTACCTGTGGAGGTGGGGGAAGAACGGATCATACGTTGTTGGGGTGAGCCTCTGTGGAGACTCGGGAAAAACATACTTGATGCGGGGATCTTGGTGTCTGATTCTGCGAGTTGCCGCTCTCGGGTTGTTGCCGGTGTGTTGCTTATTCAAACTTAACGGTCACATGAAGATAGAGATCGGGGTGTTCTTCACGCTCTTCCGGTTCTTCCCGTTGTTCCAAACGATCCAAGCGTTGCTCGACTCGCTTCAC
>DASTWJ010000090.1:0-3137 GCA_035776695.1 Bacilli bacterium | reverse complement strand
GACGAAGATCGGCTTGTGCGCCATCGCCGAAGCCGGCAGGAACAGGGCGACGAGCAGCAGGATGACGAGATAAAAAAGGATAGTAGTGCCGGATTTTTCGTTGCGGGCCATGCCCTTTTTCACGGCTTGATCACCTCCCGTACTAGTCCTATGCCGAAAGAGACAGGGTCAGACGCAAAACGACCGTTTTGTCAAAATTGTCGTCCGGGAAAAGATGGGGTAAGATGGGAGTGTGCCATGCTTTCGGTAAAAAGAGCGAGACGCATGTCAAAGCTTGTTAGGCACGAAACCGGATGTAACAAAGATTGGTGGGCGTTCTTTTATGAAAAAAATGCTTATGATATCTTACCTTGCTCCGCCTCAGCTCAATGCGGAGTCGATCCTCGTCGCCAAGACGTTGAAGTTCTTGGCGCAGTCTTTTACGATCGACTTGCTGACGGCGGGGGAGGAGCCTGACTTTAAGCAGGACCCGTTTTTATTGGAAGAGATGGGGGCGGCGGTCAACGTGCTGCGCGTACCGAACCCCAAGCCGAAGTCGCGGGTGATGCGCAAGCTGTATCGCGAAGTGATGGGCCGCGTCTCGATGCTCGACAACCCGCTCTGGCTGCGCGGGGCGATCAAGCAGATCGACGAGCTGACGGGAAGCTACGACGTGCTTTATTCCCGCTCCCAGCCGGGGGCGAGCCACGTCGCCGCCCTGCACGCGAAGAAGAAATTCAACCGGCCGTGGATCGCGCAGTTCAGCGATCCGTGGGTACATAATCCCTACCACCCGTATCACGGGAAACGAAAAGACGTGCTCGCCGCCTATGAGCGGGAAGTGGTGCAACGAGCCGACCACCTGATCTTCCCGACGGTGGAGATGCGCGATCTCTACGCCGACGTCTACCCGGACCTCGACGTCATCGGGCGATCGACGGTGTTGCCGCACCATTTTGACGAGGCGTTGTACCAAGGCGAAGCGACGGGCGATCGGGAAAAAGTCACGATGTCCGACATCGGGGACTTCTACGGCATCCGCAGCCCCGAGCCGCTGCTCAAAGGTCTGACCTTATTGAACGAACGCCGCCCCGAACTGGTGGCGCGGCTTGACCTGCAAGTGGTCGGCAATGTGGAGGGCAAGTTTCACCCGCTGTTGGAAGACGCACAGAAGCGGTTGGGTCTGAGCGTCCGACGCGTCGGCCAAGTGCCGTACCGCCGTTCGCTGGAACTGATGGCCGAGACCGACCTGCTGTTGTTGATCGATGCGCCGAGCGATGTGAACCTGTTCCTGTCGTCCAAGCTGATCGACTACATCGGCGCACGTCGTCCGATCTTGGGCATCACGTCGACCAAAGGCACGGCAGGGCGTTTGTTGAGCGAATGGGGCTGGCGGGTACATCATCCTGATGATGTGGCCGGGATCGCCGATGCGCTGGAAGCGTATCTCGGCGACTTGGAGGCGAAGCAGGCACAGGCGCGGGCTCTCGATGTCGACCGGTTTCGCTCGGAGCAGGTGGTTGCGGAGTCGGTACGCCTGTTCGAGCAACTCCAAATGCCAGAGTCACAGTGACGGTACGCAAGAAACTCACAGCGAACCTTTTTCCAAAAATGATGGGTAAGAGAGGGGCTTGATCGGAAATGACGGAGCATTTGACGCGGGAGTATGCGAGCAAGTTGGACGGACAGGATGAGCTGGCGGCGTTTCGCGAGCGGTTCTATCTGCAACCGAACATGATCTATATGGATGGCAACTCGTTAGGCTTGTTGTCGCGCGACGCGGAGCAGGCGTTGCTCGGTGCGTTGGAGGATTGGAAGGTTCACGGCATCAACGGCTGGATGGACGCGTCGCCGCCGTGGTTTTATCTCGCGGAGCAGTTGGGGGAGATGCAGGCCGACTTGGTCGGAGCAGCACCTGAGGAACTGGTCGTCTGCGGTTCGACGACGGTGAACCTGCACCAACTGGTGTCGACGTTCTTCAAGCCGGAGGGCAAGCGGACGAAGATTCTGGCGGACGAATTGAACTTCCCGTCCGACATCTATGCGCTCCAAAGTCAGTTGCTGCTTCACGGTCTCGATCCGAAGGAGCATCTGGTGCGGGTGAAGAGCCGCGACGGCCGCTTGGTCGATGAAGACGACATCATCGCGGCGATGACCGATGAGATCGCCTTGATCGTGTTGCCGGCGGTGTTGTACCGTTCGGGGCAGTTGCTCGACATGGAGCGTCTGACCAAGGCGGCGCATGAGCGGGGCATTCCGATCGGCTTCGACGGCTGCCATTCGGTCGGCGCGGTGCCGCACAAGCTGTCGGAGTGGGGCGTGGACTTCGCGTTCTGGTGCAACTACAAGTACCTCAACGGCGGCCCGGGTTCGACGGCGACGCTATATGTCAACCGCAAGCACTTCGGCACCCGCCCCGGTCTGACCGGCTGGTTCGGGTATCGGAAAGACAAGCAATTCGACATGGTGCACGAGTTTGAAGGGGCGGAGAACGCCGGAGCGTGGCAGATCGGCACGACGCACCTGTTCTCGTCGGCGCCGCTGCTCGGGTCTCTGCGCATTTTCCAAGAGGCGGGGATGGAGCGGTTGCGGGCGAAGTCGCTGAAGATGACCGATTATATGATGCAGCTTGTCGACGAGTTGCTGCCCGATTCGCTCGGGTACACCATCGGCAACCCGCGGGAGGAAGCGCGTCGCGGCGGGCATGTGGCGATGGAGCATCCCGAGGCGGTGCGAATCTGCAAGGCGTTGAAAAAGCGCGGCATCATCCCGGACTTCCGCTTCCCGAACGTGATTCGCTTGGCCCCGATCGCCCTGTACAACACGTACGAAGAGGTGTGGCAGGTGGTGCAGGCGCTACGGGAGATCGTCGAGAACAAGGAGTATGAACAGTTCCCGGTCGGTCGGGAAGTCGTCGCGTAAGACCTCTCGATAGAAAAAGAGTCCCTTGCCAGAGACCTTTGTGCCGGATGTGGCGGTAGAAGGGCTCGGAGCAGGGACTCTTTTGTAAAAAAAAGAGGTGTCGGTTAGGCGGTGTAGGCTTCCCATTTGGCTTTGATCTTGTTCGGATCGAAGCCCATGAGCACGTCGTCGCCGATGACCAACGCCGGGGTGGCGGAGACGTTCATGTCGACCAACTCCATCATCCACGCTTGGTT
>DASTWJ010000089.1:0-24636 GCA_035776695.1 Bacilli bacterium | reverse complement strand
CGACGTGGTGATGGCGATCGCCAAGCCGACGGAGCCGATGAACTACTTCTATCGCAACGGGGAAGCGGATGAAGTGCTGTTCGTGCATGAAGGGGAAGGCAAGCTGGAGACGATCTTCGGCGTGCTGCCGTATCGCAAGGGCGACTACCTCGTGATCCCGATGGGCACGACCTATCGCGTTATCTGCGAGCAACCGTCCAAGTTTCTCGTGATCGAGTCGTTCTCGGCGGTGAAGACGCCGAACCGGTATCGCAACGAGCACGGGCAGTTGCAGGAGCATGCGCCGATGTATGAGCGGGACATTCGCCCGCCGGCGTATTTGGAAGATCATACGGGGGAGACGGGCGAGTTTGAAGTGCGCGTGAAGATGCGCTCGATGATGACCGCGTACTTCTTCGATTTCCATCCGCTCGATGCGGTCGGCTGGGACGGGTATCTGTTCCCGTATGCGTTTAACATCGACGATTTTGAACCGATCACGGGGCGTTTGCACCAGCCGCCGCCCGTGCATCAGACGTTCCAAGGGCACAACTTTGTCATCTGCTCGTTTGTGCCGCGTCTGTATGACTACCATCCGTTGTCGATTCCGGCGCCGTATGTGCATTCGAACATCGAGTCGGATGAGGTGCTGTACTATGTGGACGGCAACTTCATGAGCCGTCGCGGCATCGAGGAAGGGTCGATCACCTTGCACCCGATGGGCATCCCGCACGGGCCGCATCCGGGGACGATCGAAGCGTCGATCGGCAAGAAGGAGACGAACGAGCTGGCGGTGATGCTCGACACGTTCCGCCCGCTGAAAGTGGCGAAACAGGCGCTGAACGTAGAAGACAAGAACTACATGTATTCTTGGTTGCCAAAGGAGTAGAAGCTCATGCATATCGATCCCGCAACACTCCCCTGGAGAGATGCGTATAAGTATTTGGTCGGCTCGATTCTGCCGCGTCCGATCGCGTTTGTTTCGACGGTCGATGCGGAGGGGAAGACCAACCTCGCGCCGTTTTCGTTTTTCACGGCGGTGGCGGCCGAACCGATGACGATCGCCTTTTCGCCGATGCGTCGCGGGACGGACGGAGCGAAGAAAGACACGTTGCACAACATCGAGGCGACGGGCGAGTTTGTCGTCAACATCGTTTCGGAGTCGTTTGTGGAGCAGATGAACCTGACCGCGCAGGAGTTTCCGGCCGACGTGTCCGAGTTTGACGAATCGGGCCTGACGCCGCTGCCGAGCGTGGTGGTCAAAGCGCCGCGGGTCAAAGAGTCGCTGGTCAACTTGGAGTGCAAGCTGCTGCAAGTGGTCGAAGTCGGCGGCGATCACGCGGGTGCCGGGGCGATTGTCTTAGGGCAGGTCGTGCAGGTTCACGTGGATGACGAGATTCATTATGACGGCAAGATCGACACGAAAGGGCTGAACCCTGTGGGTCGTCTGGCCGGCGCGGATTACTGCCGTCTGACGGATACGTTTGTGTTGGAACGGAAGTAGATTCGTTGGGAAGTGAAGAATGGGAAAAGGAAACCGACCTCTCGGATGTAGAGGTCGGTTTTTTGGTAAAACGTTGGAAAAAGAAAGGACAGTCTATTTTTTGACGACGGGGATGTTGATCTCGAACGTGTTTTCCGCCGAGTCGGGCGCTTGCTTGTTGCTTGTAGCACGTTCGGGGTAGCGCTCGACGGTGTGGAAGATCGAGTGCGTTTGCAGGTTTTGTTCGCCGAGCCAGTTGTAGATCGAGACGTAGGCATCGTGGATGCCTGTGCCGTTGAGCGGGCCTTGGTAGGTGAGGGTAGCGTAGTGTTGCTCCGGCAAGGTCAGGGCGAACATGCCGGCCGGGATGCGGGTGAAGCCTTCGACTTGGACGCCGACGAAGATCGTGTGCGTGTCGCCTGCGTCGATGCAGGGGCTCCAGCCGACTTGACCGTCGACGACCCGCGGGATCTCGCCGACACGATCCCAGAGGGCTGACCAGAGCTTCGGGATCTCCGTGCCGAGGGTGTGGACGGGGCCGGCGTATTGCAAGCCGATCAGGTGCGTTTCCGGGCGGGTGGTGAGGTGCGGGGGGGTCGTGGTTTGCTGTTGTTCCATGTGTGGGATGCTCCTTTGTGTGTGGGGTGGTTTCTGCTTACAAGGTATCATGAAACGAAGAGAAATTGTGGTACTTTTTGCACGAAATAAGAAAAACCCCTTCGCATGGGCAAAGGGGTGGGTCGGTATGTTCGATTAGATCGCAAATCTGGCGGCGACTCGCTCCAGACGGGCGTTGTGTTTGAGCAGTTCCAAGCGCGCCAGTTCCGCTTCGGCGGACGTCGGGCGCAGGTCGGCGATGCCCCAGTACTCGACGAGCACGCGGGTGACTTGCTGGTAGAATTGCGCCGGCCCGTAGTTCGCTTCGCGGGCGATCGCTTTCATCCGCTCTTGGTAATCGGGCATGTTCGAGCCCGGCATATAGAAATTCTTCAGCACGTGGGCTGCGTGGTAGACGTAGTTCGGTTCCAATTCGAGATGCGCTTTGACGGCATCGCGGTAGAACGCGTAGTGCAGCGACTCGTCTTTGGCCAGACGGCGCAACAACAGGCTCAGCTCGCGGTCGTACGGTGCGGCCGCTTTCGCCACGTTGTTGTAGAAGACAAGCGTCGCCAGTTCCTGCAAAGACGCATAGCACATCGCTTCAAACGGCGTGGTGAACGTTTGGACGAAGCCTTGTTCGACGACCGTTTTGCGCAGGTGGTGCAGCTCATGCGGGTTGGCGTTTCGGGTGATCAGCAGGTACGTCTCCAACAGATTGCTGTGTTGGTCTTCCTCGGCGACCCATGTGTGAATGAACTCTTGCATCACGTCGAGCGAACCGACGAATGTGGAACTCAGATACACGGTGAACCAAGGCAGGTTGACCTCTGTCAGCAGAGCCGTTTCGATCGCGGTGTAGATGGCAGGCGGCAACTTGCGTTGTTCAGGACTCCAAGGGTTGGTCTTGAAACTCTGACCTTGTTCCCAGGGAATAAACTCGTGGTAGCTCCAGTCGATGTTGGCGGCTCGTTCGCAGTGTTCTTTGTAGAGTTGCATCAAGCGCTGTTCAAGGCGCGGGTCAAGCTGGGGAAGAAGGATCATGAATGTACCTCTCTTGTGTTAAGATTGATCTGACGGTTTCTACAGCATACAGTATAGACAACTTCCTCTAGTATAGATGCTAGAGGCGGAAAAACCTATGTCTTTTTTTGGGCATTCGGTTGGGAAAGGGGTATTTGTATGTCGGAAAAGCAACAATTTTACGCACGCTACAAAGTGGAGGAAGGGTTTCAGATGCAGGCGCGGTTTGATGACATCAACGACCGCGACGGGTTTGAGATCTCGCTGGGGATGTACCGCCCGAACCTCGGGCCGGTGACGGAAGAGGTGTTTCGCCGCTATGCACAGCGTTTCAACGGCGTCGTGATGGAGCCGGAGCCGCATGAATAATCTGTGTCACTTGGTGTGTCGGGTGGCGATTTCGCAGCAAGCGTGGTACTGTTAAGTAGTAGAGTTTACATATGAGGAGCGTATTTTATGCACGAGATCTCTTGGAGCAACGTGTGGATCACCCTGTTGCTGCCGTTTCTCGCCGTGCTCTGGATGCACTATGTGATCCGGCGCAAATCGGCGATGTATCCGGCGACCGAACCGACGGGGACCGGCACGAAGGTCGTGGTCTATGTGATCGGTTTTGTCGTCACGTGGTTTGTCGCGACCTATCTGGGCTTGTATCTGGTCGGTATGATGCAGTTGGACAGCGGCATGGTGTCAGACGGCGACCGCACGCTCGGCACGATCGTGTCGTTTGCCGGGCTGTTTGTCAGCGGTCTGTGGGGCGCGTTGGCGCCGTATCGGATGTTGGCGCGAGCGGGCAAGCGTTCGAACGGGCTGTGGCTCGGTCTGGCTTTGGTCTATGCGGTGCTGTTCTATCTCTCGACGTTGTTCTTTTAAAATAACGGCTTGGCAAGGGCCGTACTAGTCAGCAAGAAAAGCGCCGGGCCCTCTGAGGCAGACGGCGTTTTTCGCATAGGAGGCGGATGTAGGATGGGTGCGATCACGGTGCGAGATATGACGGAAGCGGAATGGGCGGCGGTCGTGGACGTCGCCAAAGGCAAGCGGGAGCCGGATGTGGTGCTGTCCGGCGGGACGGTGCTGAACGTCTACAGTGCGGAATTGATTCAAGCGAACGTTTGGTTGGTCGGGTCGCGGATCGCCTATGTCGGGCCGCGTGTCTATGAAGGTACAGCGGCCGAGGTGATCGACGTGACGGGGCAGGTGTTGGTGCCGGGCTACATCGAGCCGCACGCCCATCCGTTTCAGCTGTACAACCCGGTGTCCTACGCCTCGTCGATTTTGGCGCGTGGGACGACCTGTTCGATCAACGACGACCTGATGCTGTACATGGCGATGGAGTTCGGGCAAGTCGGTCGCTTTTTCGAAGACATGGCGAAACTGCCGATCAAGATGCTGTGGAGCGTGCGCCTCGATTCGCAGTCGCATCGCCCGGATATGAAGCACAAGTTTGAAGCGCTGCCATTGTCGCGGCTGCTAAAATCGCCCTCCGTGTGGCAGGCGGGGGAAGTGACCGATTGGAAATCGTGGATCGACGGCGACCCCGAGATGATGCGGGCGTCGCTGGCGGCGAAGGAGATGCGCAAGAAGATCGAAGGGCACTGTGCCGGCGCTTCCTATGAGACGCTGAACGTGCTGACGGCGGCGGGCGTGACGGCCGACCATGAGGCGATCAACGCGGAGGATGCCCTGCGCCGCTTGCGCCTCGGGATCTGGACGACGCTGCGCCATTCGTCGCTGCGCCCCGACCTGCCCGACATCCTGCCGGGGCTGATCGGCGAGCTGAAAAACTGGAACCGCGTGATGATGACGACGGACGGGCCGACGCCTGAATATCTGCAGGACGGGTATACGGATTTTATTTTGCGCAAGGCGATGGAGTTGGGGCTGGACCCGATCACGGCGTACCAATTGGTGACGATCAACCCGGCGACCTACTACGGCGTCGACGACCAGATCGGCGGCATCGCACCGGGGCGGATCGCCGACCTGCTCGTGCTGAACGACCTGCGCGAACCGACGCCGCAGTTGGTGATCGCCGACGGGCAGGTTGTAGCTCGCGACGGCGAACTGCTGGTGACCTTGCCGGAACCGAACTGGGCGGAGATCGGCCTGCCGCCGTTGCAACCGCTGACCTCGGGGGCGGTGTCGCCGGACTGGTTTGACATCTACACCGGCGGGGAGACGATTCCCGCGCTGAACCTGCAAAACCCGGCGATCACCCGCAAGCTGGAGTTGCCCGTGCGGACGGAGCAGGGGCGCGTCGTCGATCTGGTGGAAACGTCGGATGACCTCTGCTACCTCGCGCTGCTTGACCGCCAAGGGAACTGGGTCTGCAACGGCGTGATCAAATCTTTCGCCACCACGCTTGACGGCATGGCCTCCACCTATACGGGTGCCGGCGAGATCGTCGTCGTCGGACGGGACAAACAGGCGATGGCGGCGGCCGTCGAGCGGGTGTTGGAACTGGGTGGCGGCATCGCCGTCATGGAGCGCGACGAAGCGACGGAGGGCGACTACCGCGTGTCGTCCGACCTGCCGCTGACGATCAATGGCGTGATGGGCCGCCAGTCGGTCGACGAACTGGTCGCCCGCTCCAAGGAGATCGCCGAGCGGATGCGCAGATTGGGTCACCCGTACTACGACGTGATCTACACCTTGCTGTTCCTCTCCTCGACCCATTTGCCGGAACTGCGCTTGTCTCCGGAAGGCTTGTTCGAAGTGAAAACCAAGCGCGTGTTGCATCCGGTGCGAGAATTGGGTACAATTGTGTCAAAAGAACGCACAATTTAGCAAACGACATAGCCTCGCATAACTGGCGGAAAACGTGGAGCCTACCACGAGGGAGTGCGAGCTTGCTTTTAGTAACGAGCCGACCGCCTGGGCACCTGGTAGAGACAACGACCGAGCTCAGGCGGTTTTCTGTATTTTTTTCAAAAAAGAGAGCTGAGCTGAGCAGGTTGAGGAGCCAAGAGGAGGGCCTATCCAAATGGTATTTGAGGAGCGATACGGCGAGCGGGTGACCTGCCCGCATTGTGAAGCCAAACTATCGAAATTCGAAGAGATTCCCGTGCAAGCGGAGGACTTGGAGCAGGCACGGTGGCAGGAGCAGAACTGTCACCGCTGCGAGGAGGCGATGCTTTTCAAGCGCGTCAACGACTTCGGAGAGGCCACCTCGCTGTGGCTGGCCGATGCGAACGGCGAACCGCTGCGTCGCTACGTCATCTTCCCGGAAGCGAACGGGCGTCGCGTGCTGTGGCGGATGTTTGTGGAGGACCCGTTGCATACCTTTTTGGCGCGTCAGGGATATTATGACCGTCATCTACAGCGCGTGGGTCTGGGTACGGGCAAACGGCTCCTCGCGGCCGATCGGAAGCGGGAAGAGGAACGGGAGAACCCGTTGCGCTTGGTAAGAGGTTAGTTGAGAAGCACGTAGCAGGAAAGGATGTTTAGACACCATGAACGAGACGATCAACTTACTGCAACAACACCGCTCGATCCGCCAATTCAAGCGGACGGAGCTGACGTACGAACAAACGCGAGCGATCATCGAATCGGCGCAGATGGCTTCGACGTCGAGCAACGTCCAAGCCTACAGCGTGATCGGCGTCACCGACCCGTGCAAGAAACAGGAATTGGCCGCTCTCGTCGGCAACCAGAAGTACGTCGAAGAGTGCCCGCTGTTTCTCGTCTGGTGTGCGGACATGAACAGACTGCGGGAAGCGTGTGCGATGCAGGATACCGAGATGGTCCACGGCACGATGGAGAACTTCATCGTCGCCACCGTCGACGTCGCTCTTGCCGCCCAGAACGCGGCCGTCGCGGCCGAATCGCTCGGCCTTGGCGTCGTTTACATCGGCGGCATCCGCAATAACCCGCAAGCCGTCAGCGACCTGCTGCGCCTGCCCGACCTGGTCTACCCGGTCTTCGGCATGTGCGTCGGCTACCCCGACCAAGAGCCGGACGTGCGCCCGCGCTTGGCGATGGACGCCGTCTACCACGAAAACACCTACGACGCGGAAAAAGCCCGTCCGATGATCAAAGCGTACGACGAAGTCACCCACCGCTACTACCTCGAACGCACCGGCGGCAAGCGCGACCTCACCTGGTCCCGTTCGATGGCCGATAAATTCCGCCAGCCCGTGCGCATCCATATGCGCTCCTTCTTGGAAGGCAAAGGTTTTCGGTTCGAGTAGGCAATAGGGGAGCGTAGCGGAGATCGAGCATATCCGTTTCTGTTTCGTGGAAGACAGTAACAAAGGCAACTCCCGAGCGGGGTCGCCTTTTCCATTTCCTTTCCTTCGCTTTAGCCCTGATCATTGCCGGACAGCACTTCGGGATTGACCGCGTTCTTAACGGGACGTCCTTGAAAAAAGCGAAGCAGCTCATTCGCCACATCGACGGCGACTCGTCGCTGCGCTTCCTGAGTCGACGCCCCGAGATGCGGTGTGAGGATGCAGTTGGAAAGCCCGCGCAACGGACTCTCCCGCAACGGCTCCTCCTCAAACACATCAAGCGCGGCGGCGGCCACATGACCTTCCCGAAGCGCCTCGGCCAACGCCTCCTCGTCAATCAAACCTCCGCGGGCGCAATTGACGATCCGCACCCCTCGCTTCAAGTGTCGCAAGCGCTCACGAGAAAGCAGATGACGCGTGTCATCCGTCAACGGCGCATGCAGCGTCAGAAAATCGGCCGTGGCGAGCACCTCCTCCAGACTCCCGCAGGTCACCCCATCGACCTGCGCCAGAGCCGTCTCGGGCGTCAACGAGGGCGTGAAGGCTACCACCCGCATCCCGAACGCCAGCGCTCGCTTGGCGACCTCGCGCCCGATGCGCCCGAACCCGACCATCCCGAGCGTCTTGCCGAACAACTCCACCCCGACAAACGCCGTCCGATCCCACACGCCTTCCCGCAAGCGCTCGTGCGCCTGCGGGATCGATCGAGCCACCGCCAACAACAGCGCAAACGTATGCTCACAAGCTGCCAGCGTATTGCCGTCGGGGGCGTTGAAGACCACCACGCCCCGCTGCGTGGCGGCGGTGACATCCACATTATCCACCCCGACCCCCGCACGCCCGACCGCCCGCAGGCGGCGTCCCGCCGCTAGGACCTCCGCCGTGACCTGCGTCTGTGAGCGCACCAACAGTGCGTCGTACGCGTCGATCGCCGCAAAAAACTCAGCGGGGGAGAGCCCCGTCCGGACATCCACATCCACCCCCGGCGTCTGCCGAAGGACCTCCAGCCCATCCTCCGCCAAAGGATCGGTCACCAGAACCCGTACCTCCTTCACCCCAGACCACCTTCCCTTTTCCAAAAAATAAAGACAGTGGCGCAAAATCATGCCCTCCAGCCATCGCACCCGCACCAAATCTATACAGCAACAAGGTACTCCTGTGCCATTAAGTAGCGGAGGGGGAAGGGGGATTCCGGAGCGGTGAGCTTGAAATCGCATTCCACCCGCCATCTTTTACTTCAAAGGGAGGAATGCGATTTCACCGCGAACCCGTAGGAACCCCCTTCCCCCGCAGCGGAGTTGAGGCACTCACCATCAACCCTCAACCTGCCGATACAAAAAAGGGACGGCACCCCGCCCCCCTACTTAAAATCCTTCCAATCCATCTTCGAATTCTTCAACAAGAACTCAAAATCATTCTCCTGCTCCTTCCGAACCTGCTCCCTGCGGTCCAGTTCGGCTTGGCGTTTTTTCTCTTGTTGGACTTTCTCCTGCTCCTTCAGGTCGGCAGAGGCCCCTTGCAACTTCGCCAACATCTCCGGTGACAGCATATCTTTTAACGTGGTCGGTTTATCCTTAGGAGCTTTGCCGGACTGCTGCTGCCGCTCACGCCGATCCACCTCAAACGGATTCAACTCCTGCCGCTGCCCCGCCTGCTTCTTCTTCCCAGACCCTTTGCGCACCTTCTTCACCCTCTCCTCCAAAAATCCACGCCCATACAACTCCTCCAGCACCCGTTGCTTCTCATCCGTCACAACGAACACCTCCTGAATCGCATCCGTGGTCTTGGCCAGCAACTTCAAGCCGCTGTCCGTAAAATACTGAAACGTGAGCTCCTCCGATTCAGATTTATGAAGCGAGATCACCCCGGTAATGACCGACCGCACCTGCTCGATCTCCCCGATGCCATCGAACACCTTGGCATAGCCGCCGATGATCGAATGCATCTTCTTCACCTTCTTATCCCGATGCCGATGCTGACGACCCATCTCGCCTACACACCCTGCGGCGCATCAGGATCGACCAACATCGCCATCGGATACGCCTCCTCCAACGGAACCCCGTTGCGATACCCCCACGCCATCACCCCGTCCATGCGGGTTACCTCAAACGTATCGGTCGTATCCACCACCGTGTACGTCTTGCCGATCCGCATCATCGCGGGATCTTGCGTATAGGAAAGCGCCAGATAATACTTGCGTTCCAGCACATCCATCTCCTCGAAACGCTCCTCAGCCAGAGCTTGACGCCCTTGATCCTGCAACGAACGCATCTCCGCTTCGAGCTCATCCTTCGACATTTCCTTGTACAATTTTGCCATAACATTGTCTCCCTCAGCCGAAATGTATTACACTAAATATACCACGAAAGGGGGCACATATCATGAGCAAGAACAAATCGAACAAGACAGCCCTATGGTTGGTACTCGTTCTGGTCGCCGCCGGAATCGGCGGAGTCGTCGGCTACCAATACGCAGGCCACCAACAAGCTGTCGTCGCCCCGACGACCGACACCGATCCGAAACCGACACCGGAACCTGACAAACCGACCACCGACCCGCAGCCGGAACCGGCTGACAGCAACGATCCGGAACCGAAGCCGCAAGACCCGGCACCGCAACCGAGCGACAACGCGATCACCTTCCGAGCGTTTGGCGGAGGGAGCGGTTCCTTGGCGGTGGACACGGCGACCTATACCAACAACTCGTTTCAAATCGAGCGCATCGAATGGTCCGAAGCGAGCGGCACGATCTACGTCACGGGCAAGATGCGGGCGTTTGAAGCGGTCGGCTATATGCGTGTGCGAGATGAGAACAACATGTTGCTTGAGCCGGAGAGCATCATCCGCGCCCGCGAAGGGGCACCGGCTTGGAGCGGCATCAAAGGCGAGATCCCGTTGAAAAAAGACTACGAGGGCCGCGTCCTGTACGTCGAATTCTTCGTGAAGAGCATGAACGACGGCACCCGCACCGACATCCTGCGCGTGCCGATCAAGCCGATCTAGTCCGTCACAGCGACGATTTTCCCTGAGGAGGACAACATGGACAAACAACCGCAACTCGACGTGGTCAGCGGGGCGGAGGCGCTGGAGCAGGTGCGGCGTTTCCCGACGCCTGCCGAGACCGGCATCCTGCACATCCCGGAACAGGACATCACCTGGCCGATGCTGGTGCCGACCGGCGGCTTGAGCCTGCAGCTCGACCCGGACTCGGAGCAACAATTGACCTATGGCATCGCGACGGGCATCGTCGCTTTTGACGAGACCTTTCATCTGCTGGGGCGCGTCGATTACGCCTATGGGGATCAAGAGGAGACGGCGCTGTTCCGTCTGGACTACCGCGACGACCAAGCGATGCTCGAATCGATCGCCGAACTGGGCATCGTGGCGCTCTCCTCGCAGATCCCTCCGAAGTATGCCAAGCGCGAAGAGTTGGTCGCCTACCTGACAGAAGTGCCAACGTTCGTCTGCCAACTCGATGAGATGGAGGCGCACCGGATTCGCGTGCAACTGATTCGGGTGGAAGCACAGAAAAACCTCTAATCGACCTGCTACAATAAAAGAGGAGCCCACCCGCCGAACCGGCTGGTGAGGCTCCTTTCCTTTATTAAGGCGAATCCACCCCATGCTGCAGCGTCACCTGCTCCTTCTCCGCCGTCAGATAAACCGTCGTCGTCTCGCCGATGACCAGCGTGTTGATCTTCAACGTGATCGACTGGTCGGAGATGCGGTAGGGGCGCTCCTCAAGCAACCTTTTGAACAGATCGGGCTGCTGTTCCAGCAGGGTCAGCTCCTTGTTCATCAGCGGGCGCAGTTGGTCTTTCGCCCGCGCCTTCACTTTCAGTTTGACAAAATCGTCCGGGGCCTTCTCCACATTGATGATGATCTTGCGCAACACCCGCCCGCGTTGAGCGTGGGAGAGCTGCTCGGTCAGATGCTGGCGGTCTTCGTCGAGCTGCTGCTTCTCTTCCAGACAGGAAGCCACCTTCAAATACAACTGATCCAGATCGTGCCCCATGATCGACAGCAACACCGAACAGCCGAACAGCGTCCCGACGGCGAAGGTGGCGAGAAACTTCTTGTTCGTCATTTCACCTCACCGCCGGCGATCCACTTCACCAGATAATACCCGACGTTACATCCGAGAAAGGCGGCGATCAGGTAGCAGAATTGCTTGACCGCCCCTTCGAATTTCCAGCCAAAAATCGACGTGTCGATCGCTTTCAACGCATCCATCGTCCCCCCGAGTGCGGCGACGAGGGCCCAGATTTTCAACTGATCCGCCAAGCGAAGCATCGTCGCCATCGGCGGGTGATGCGTGATCAGAGCGCCGATCGCACCGATGATCGAACCGCCGAGGACGATGCCAAGCGCTACGTAAAAGTCGAGGATCACCGTGCTGATAAACCGGTCCACAGTTTCACCCCTTGTCCCTTGATGTCTACTGCTCATGTCTATGCGAGCGGGGGAAGGGACATGCGGGTTGTCATTCGTTCAGATGGCAAAACGGTTGCAATCGAAAGTCTGAATAAGCGTTCAAGATATGAAAAGAGGGGCTGGTAGTTTTTGATTGAGTTAAAATATTTATTGACAGAAGTTACTATCCCTCCTATCATGGAGAATAGGTAGTCAGTAGAGAACGAGAAACGAGTTCGAATGTGCATCGCTTTTTCAGTTGAAGAGCCAAGTATGAGCGGATGTGGAAGCGGACATACTGATTTCGTGACTGAAAATTTAGTTTTTATAGCGGGTTTTCGGATAAGCCCGCATACAGATAAAGAGACCCATAGAGGGAGGGCTTGGGAAACAGGCTCAATACGAATACAAATTGGGGATGAGGAATTATGCTGGCCTTTTTACGAAGTCATCCGTTGTTCCTGCGATTTTGGATGTCGATGTGGTCATCTGAGTTGGGGGATTGGATTCGCAACATGACGTTGATGTACATGGTGCTCGACCTCTCGGACGGGTCGGGGGTCGCCGTGTCGATCAATATGTTTTGCGAGTTTGCACCGATCTTCCTGTTCGCACCGCTGGTCGGGGTGTTTGCCGACCGTTGGCGGCGCAAGGTGACGATCATCGGCGCTTTCTGGTTTCGGGCGTTGATGGTGATCGAATTTATCTTGGCGCTGCATTATGAATCGTTGCTGATGATCTACATCGGCGCGTTCCTGTGCGCGATCGGCACGTTGTTCTTCCGTGCGCCGGGCAACGCGTTTACGATGCAGATGGTCGAGCCGGAGAACCGCAAGACGGCGGCGACGCTACGTCAGATCTCGACCAGTTCGCTGGCGTTGATCGGGGCACCGCTTGGCACGTTGCTTTTTAGCTGGGTCGGTGGTGAAGTGGCGTTGGGAGCGACTGTCGTGCTGTTTTTGATCGGCTCGCTGCTCGTCACGTCGATCCGCGTGGAAGAACCGGCTTCGCAAGCGCAACGCGGTGTGCAAGCGGTGCTCAACGACCTGAAGTCAGGTTTCGTGTTCACGGCGCAACATCCGATCCTGCGACCGCTGATGATCTCGATGCTCTTTTGCGCGTTGGGGGCCGGGGTGGTCAACGTGCTGTCCGTCTTTGTCATCACCGAGTATCTGGGTCTGCCGCAGGAATGGTACTCGATGATCGCTACGATACAGGGAGCGGGGATGCTGGTCGCGTCGCTGTCCTTGGGCAAGATCAAGATCAGCACCGAGCGGATGGTGCCTTATGGGTTGATGCTGATCGGCAGCGGGTTGTTCGTGATGGTCGTCGTGCCGATGATCTTTACGACGGCGGCCGGGCTTTTGATCCTCGCCATCGGTCAGATCCTGCTGAACATCGGGGTCGCCACGCTGATGCAGACCAAGGTCGACTATGCGTACCAAGGCCGCGTCAGCATGATCGGCAGCATGACGTTCAACGGCGGTCTGGTCACCGCGATGCTGTTGTCCGGCTGGTTGCATGAAACGATCGCCGTGCAGACGATGTTCCGCGGCGGCGGTGCGCTGATTCTCTTCGCCGGTGTGATGGCGTTGATGCTGATGATGCGGGCGTTCCAAATGACCGAAAAACAAGAGCAAGCTACGGTCAAAGGGTAGGTGTTCTTGCTCTTATGACTACAACTTGTACGAAAAAAGGAGTCAAGCACGGTCTGACCGATGCTTGACTCCTTTTCCGTTTGTCTTGCGTAAGGGGGCCGAATTAACGAACGCTTTTCTTAGCGGCACGCTCGTAGCGGTCCATGACCTTTTTCAGCTTCGGATACATGGCCAAGACGATGACCAGAGCCAGTCCGGCGTTGATGTAAGGCGCATATTCGTAAACGTCAGTCCCTTTCAAGAACGTGGTAACGGCGAGACTCAAGACCAATAAAACAGCCAAGGTAATCAAAAAAGGAGCTGCTTTTGCCATGTTGAACAACCTCCAGATGAGTTATTAATTTCAGTATACCACCCTCGAATGGTAAATGAAATATATTATGGATTAATTTATGCTAAAAAAGCACCCCGACTTATGGTGGGGTGCTTAAACGCGTGTTTGTAACACTACATCTTCCATTCCAATTGGCGACCGCCGACAACATGGTAGTGCAGGTGGAACACCGTTTGCTGCCCGTGTGTGCCGGTGTTGGTGATCACGCGGAAGCCGTCTTCGGCCACGCCGAGTGCGCGAGCGGTGGCTTGGATGCCTTGGTGGATTTTCAAGAGGGTGGTCGCGTCCTCTTCGCCGATCTCCAGCACGTTTTGGATGTGCTTTTTCGGGATCACCAGCGCATGGACGGGTGCGATCGGGTTGATGTCATGGAAGGCGAGCACATGGTCGTCCTCGTAGATTTTGTTCGACGGGATCTCGCCCGCGATGATTTTGCAGAAAATGCAGTCCATCTTGGATTGTCCTCCTTTGTCCTACGAACTTGTACCCTCAGAGTACCATGATCGGCAGGAAAAGGAAATGATCGGCAAAACGATCAGACGGACGGAAGCTGTTGCAAGCGCTGATGCAGTTCGGTGAGTTTCTGGCTTTCCAAGGGTGTCAGGCGATAGAGGTGATCGACCGCTTCGTGCAGGCGATGGAAGTCGCGTGGGCCGGGGGTGGTTTCCAGATGGGAGACGAGGCGTTCGATGCGGGCGGCTTCAAGGGGAGTCGGTTGGTGTATCGGAAGTTGCGCGAGGTTTTGTGCGAGGACTTTGCGGGTGAAGAATCGATAGGCGTAGAGGGTGTTCAGCAGGCGGGAGTTAAGCAGGCCGAGCAAATAGCGGAGGGAAAAGGGGAGGTTGCGAGGGAGCAGGAGGTTGACGCTGTTCAAGGTGAGGTGACCGGCTCGGTCGATCGCGCAGACGAGCGAAGGGGAGAAGAAGCTGTAGAGCAGTTTCTCCGGCGCTTTGTAGAGGTGGTAGGGGGCGGCTTGTTGGAGCGCCGACCTGTCATAGTGCAGGAAGCGACGGGGACGCGGCGGCTGAAACGGGTGCAGGTCGTCTGCGCAGAGGACCGGCTCGGCAGCCCCGTCCGGCGGTCGGTCGTACAGGTGGCGCTTGTTGTGACCGGTGACGATGCCAAGCACGTACTGCACCCGCCCCTCTTCTTCGCGCAAAAAAAGACACGTCTGCTGCAGGCGCTGCCACAGGGATTCGAGGATCGGATCGTAGTGAATGTTGAGCACGCATTGTGGGTCTTGGAGGAACGATTGCTGGGGGGCGAGGCGCGGCGGTTCCGAAGGAGGCTGCGAAGTAGCTTCACAATCGAGGTCTTCTCCTGCTTGTAAAAGGGGAGCTGGCAAGCGCACGTGGTGTCTGTCACAGGGAACCTTTTTCCGAATGCCGCTGAGAAAGACGGCGGGGGCCAACTGCTTGCGAAACAGGCGCGGGGCGTATTGCAGGTTGTCCAGTTCGGTGTGTTCGAGCAGGTAACGCCGCATCGGGTGGTAGGTGTGCAGGTTGAGGAAGGCGGCAGGGAGCAGCAGGGAGTAGGTGCCGTCTTCTGCGAGCAGACGGACGGTGGCTTCGAGGAAATAGAGAAACGAGTTGACCCGATGCATCCGGTCGGCCGTCCGGGCGTGAAAGTGTTGCTTGAATTGTTGTTTCTCCTCCGAGGTGAGCCGGCTGCCCCAAGGCGGGTTGGCGACGATCGTGTGGTAGCGCTGGTGTCCGAGCGGGTGGTGGAACAGGTCGGTCGCGTTCAGGGTGTGAATGTGTGGGGCGAGGGCGGAGGAGGTCGGGCAGCGAAGGAACAGGCGGAGATGGGTGATGGCGACGGCGAGCGGGTCGGAGTCGAAGCCGTGCAAGTGGTGGCGGAGGATCTGAGCGTGGGTCTGTTCGGGACAGAGACCCTTTTCGCGGCAGGTGTGGAAGAAGTGGTCGTAGGCTGTGAGCAGGTATTCGCCGGTGCCGCATGCGAGGTCGAGCAGTTTGCCTTGTGGGGGATGACGTAAGAGCGAGAAAGCGTGTCGGACGGTAGGGGGTGGTGTGAAGATTTGGCCTTTGCGCTTTTGTTCGTCGGCGGTTTGGATGGTGGAATAGAGATGGCTGAGTGTGGGTGGGGGTGTGGTCGTGTCTTGGTAGAGGAGGAACAGCGGGTGAAGGACATCGCGTGGAAGCGGGAGCGGTTGGCGAAGTGAAAAGGGGCGGAACACGTGGGGCCATGCGGGGGCATGAGCGGTGAGGACTGTGGTGTCTCCTTGCCAATAGCGTTCGAGCTGCTCGAGCGAGCAAGGCTCCCGGAAGACCGCTTGATGGGCTTGAAACAGCGCATGGACGCGCATCCAAGCGAGTTGAGCTTGATCATGGTCTGTCGAGATCACCTGCGCCAGTTTGCGATAACTGGAGCGGAGAAATTTGGTCAACTGCTTTTGTGACATGTGTTTCACCTCTTTTGGTTACATTCATGTAGTCCGCTATTCTATACTAGCGTAAAAGGCAGGTAATTTGTCAAGGATGGATTGTCTTAGCCTGTGCTTATGAACTTAGGAGTATTCAGGTGAAAGAGTCAGGAAAACGTAAGGAGAGACACATGGCCCAAACCAAGATCCAAGCGGATGAAGCGCTCAAGAAGTTGTTCAGCCTTTCGAAACGACCTACTCTTGACCTGATCAATGCCCTGTTTGACGAGCAATTGTCAACGGAAGACACGGAGATCTATCCGACGAACATCGAGTTTGTCAATGCGGATATGAGCGTGATCTTCGCCGACTGGGCACTTTCTGTCAAAGACGGAGAGGTTGCGAAGCAGTTTCATGTCGAGTTTCAAATCAACAATCCGGCTTCGATGATCGTTCGTATGTTCGAGTACGGCTTTCACATCGCCAAAGTGAACGCGTTGAAAGAGGACCGCCAGATTGTGCTGCGGTTTCCCAAGCAACTCGTGTTATACTTAGAGCGAGACGACTCCATCGAAGAGGATATTTCTTGTGTGGTGCAATTTCCGCCATACGAGCAAGGCGATCAGTTTGCCTATAAAGTCCCGGTGCTGAAGTTTTGGAACATCAAGCCGGAAGACTTGCGAGAACACATGTATGCGCTGATCCCGTTCAACACCTTCTCGTCTCGCAAAGCGATTGCACAGATCGACAACGATCCTGCCTTATCGTTTGAGGAGAAGGAGCGGTTGATACATCGAGAATTTTTGGCGATCAAGCGCATCATCCAAGCGAGTCAGGAGTATCTGCTGGACGCCTATCGAACGGAAAAGATCACGGAAGACGATCTGAACGAGATGGCGACGGTCACGTTGAATCTGACACATCATCTGTATGAGAAATTCTACGCGTACCATCGGACATTTCCGCAGGAGGTGGAACATATGGTCAAATCGGTTCTGGATGTTGAGGCGTTGCGAGAAGCGCGCAAACATGCAAGGAATGAAGGCATGCGCGAAGGTCGCGACGAAGGTCGAAAACAAGGTTTGATGGAAGGTCGAATGGAAGGTCGAATGGAAGGTCGTATGGAAGGTCGAATGGAAGGTCGTATGGAAGGTCGTATGGAAGGTCGAGTCGAAGGCAAGCTCGAAGACTTGGTCGGCATCATGAAGGCTCGCGGCTTTTCCGAAGGGGACCTGCTGGAGAAAGTCAGCCGGGAGCAGGACTTGAACAAGCTGTCTCGGTGGATCATCTTGGCCGCCACTTCCTCTTCTCTGCAGGAATTGAAAGCGGCGATCGAAAGCGAATAACCAACTTTCACAACCCTCTCAAGGTGGATGGGCATCCGACTTTCGAGAGGGTTTTTCTATCGGAGTTGTATTGACGAGGCGAAGTTGGGGCAGATAGGAGGATAAGAGTACCCACTTCCAACAGGATTTGACAGGTGCGTGTGGAATAGAAGGGGTTGGAGGAGATAGTCGGAATGAAGGGAAAGCAAGGAAAGAAGAAAAGATGGACGCGGATCGTCAGCTTGTTGCTGATGGTCGTCGCGCTTTTTGCCGGTTATTATGTCTATTCGATGTTTTCGTTCGTCCACGATGTCAGCACCAACCGCTCGATCTCGCAGACGGATAACCCGATCATGACGGCGAAGTGGGAAGGGGAGGATCAGGTCAACATCCTGTTCCTCGGCGTCGACCGCCGCAAGCCGGAGGAGCACCCGCGCTCCGACACGATGCTCCTGCTCAGCGTCAACCCCGTCACGAAAAAAGCCGCCCTGTTCTCGATCATGCGCGACACCTACGTCGACATCGACGGCGTCGGGCAGAGCAAGATCAACGCGGCGTTTGCCAACGGCGGGCCCGACCTGTTGATTCGCACGATTCAGGACTTCCTGCAAGTGCCGATTCACTTCTACGTGGCCACCGACTTCGAAGGGTTTTCGAAGATCATCGACGAGATCGGCGGGGTCGATGTCAATGTCCAACAAGACATGGTCCACTACGATGACGGCATCTACAACATCAACCTCAAAGCGGGCCAACAGCATCTCGACGGCAAACACGCCCTGATGTACGCACGGTTCCGCGACCCGCTGCGCTCCGACTTCGGACGTACGGAACGCCAGCGCGAGTTGATGAAAATCGTCGCCGGCGAATTCAAGTCGCCCGGCATGTTGCTCAAACTGCCGAGCATCCTGAAAGCGGTCACGCCGTACACGGAGAGCAACATCTCCGCCGACCAGATGCTCAAGCTGGCCGCCTTGGCGCTCAAAGTCGATTCCTCGGCGATGAAGATGGAGCAGGTCCCGCCTGTCCAATACTTGTCGGAAACGCAAAACATGTACGGCGAAGCGATTCTGTGGCCGGACAAGGACGGCACGCGCGAGTATGTGCAACAGGTGATCGCAAACACCAAGCGAGCGAGCACAGCGAACGACGGGACTGACGGCACTGACGGCACGCAGGGGACGGACCGAGGGAACGGGGACGCTTCGAACGTCGGCAACGACACTGCGCCCGCGACCCAAGGCCAAAGCCAATCGACGACCGCACCGCAAACGAGCACGCCGAGCGGCCCGACGGTGCGCGTGATCGGCGAGTACGTCAACCTTCGCGCCAAGCCGGGGCTCGACACGAACGTGATCGGTCAAGTCTACAAAGACCAGATGTTGAAACTGATCGACACGATCGGCGACTGGTACTACATCCAGACGGAAGACGGCATGTACGGGTATATCACCGCCTCGCTGGTGGAGAAGCAGTAAGTCGCATCGCAACGCCTCAAGACCCTCGCCCAAACGGCGGGGTCTTTTTGCTGTGCGGACGCCTATTTTCCCGGCGGGCTGTCATGGGACAAAGTCTCTTGCAATATGATATGGCAAACCTTTTTCTCTCGAAACGGAAGCCAGAAACCGGTCGTGTTTCGCAGCAAACGCCTCCGAGTTGCAAGGGGGGAGTCTCATGGAGAATCAAATCGTGATCTACCGCAACATCTCAGGCGAGACGAACCGTGCGCTGATCGACTTCTGGAAAGCTCGCGTGATGCGCTTGGGCATTCAGTTGGAGGAAAAGGGGAAGGGGAAAACGATGATTTTTCACCTGTATCTCAAAGATGACGAAGTGATCTTCTACATGTACGAAAACGGAAAATCACTGCACGTCCTCATCGAGTACATGCGGGTGAAAAAAGGAGACGGACGCATGGTCAAGGCGATCGACGGGTTGGTGCAGGACCTGCGTCTGCGGGGCGAAAAGTATGAAACGATCCGCGGCGAACTGCACCGCACGTTGTATTTGCACGGCCTGGTGATGGATGAAGGGCCGTTTCAAGAGCGGAAATTGGCGCCGGACTTCGACTTGCGCCTGACCCGCGAGATCATCATGGGCCACATTTACTTGGCGCTCGATCAATACGCCCAGGCCAAAAAGCAGGGCCTCAGCGATCTGGAGGCGGAATATGGGGAGACGCTGCGCTCGTTTACGCAGGAGCTCGCCCGGATCGATGAGGTGCTGAAGTCCAACCGTTCGAACGAGTCGTCTTAAGTCGACTTGTCCTTCTTCTTCTGCGCTTCGGGGCCGAAGTTCTGAATCAGTTTGACGACGCCGTACACCCCAGCGCCTAACCCGACCACGATGCCCAGCAACAACATCCAAGGAGTTGTGCCCCACTGTTTGTCGAGCCACCACCCTGTCACCGAACCGCCGATCACGCAGATCGCCAAGTCGATGCCGATCGCGGAGACCAAACCGAACGCGCGCAGCACTTCGCCGCTTTGGGTCTGATAGGGGTTATAAGCAGGTTTCGGCTCGTCGTCCTGTTGCGGACGCTCGTTATGTTCTTGATCCAAGTTGTGTGCACCTCCTACAAAATTGTATGAGCCTGACTTTGATAAAAACACCATTAGTATAGCAGAAAGTGGCGAAAAACAGACCGACCTCGCGCAGATGAGGTCGGTCTTCTTGTGGAAAGCGAATTGATGTATACTGGAAGAGATAGGGTTTTCAAGAGGCGTCAAAGTGAAAAACAGGGAGGATCTTTACATGAACATGCAAGTACATACGCAAATTGCCCTGCATGAGCAGGCGGTCGACTCGCTGCTCGTGTTCCATACAGAAGGACAAGAACTGCCGGCCGCGTGGCAGGAGCTCGATGCTAAGCTTGGCGGTGAACTGACCGCGCTGTTGCAAGACGAAGAAACCACCGGGAAAAAAGCAAACGTGGTGCATATCCGCTCCCACGGGCGTATCGCTGCGAAGCATCTGTTTCTCTGCGGGCTGGGGGCGGCAGACAAGCTCGGTGCGGAGATCGTGCGCCAAGCGGCAGGCACCGCATCCCGCGAACTGAAGGGCAAGCGGGTCGCCGTCGCCCTGTTCGCCGACGAGTATGCCGCCGCCACCGTGGAAGGAATCCTGATGGGGCGTTACGTCCACAGGAACCACAAGTCGGAGCAAGAGGAGTCGAAGCAGTTCACCGACCTTCTGCTCTTGGCTCAAGAAGACATGACGGCAGCGGCCGTCTCTGCACGGATCAACGCCGAAGCGGTCAACTTCGCCCGCGAGCTGACCGAGTTGCCGGCCAACCTGCTCGATCCGTTGATCTTCGCGGACAAGGCGCAACAAGTCGCCGCCGCGAACGGGTTGGACGTGGAAGTGCTCGATGAAGCGCAACAGAAGGAACTCGGCCTGAACCTGCTGCTCGCCGTCGGCATGGGCAGCGACATCCCGCCGCGCCTCGTCGTGCTGCGCTACAACGGCGCTCCCGATTCGGAAGAGGTGCTCGGTCTCGTCGGCAAAGGCGTCACCTTTGACTCCGGCGGTTATATCATCAAGCCGGAGAACGGCATGGGCGACATGAAGACCGACATGGCCGGCGCCGGCTGCGTGCTGGCGACGATGCAGGCGATCGCCAAGAAACAGCTCAAGATCAATGCGATCGGCATCCTCTGCCTCGCCGAGAACATGATTTCCGGCCGCGCCTTCAAGCCGGGCGACGTGGCGGTCGCGTTCAACGGCAAGACGGTCGAATTGATCGACACCGACTGCGAAGGCCGTCTCGTCTTGGCGGATGGCGTCGCGTACGCCAAGCACCTCGGGGCCACTCGGATCGTCGACACGGCGACGCTGACCGGTGCGGTGACCGTCGTGCTCGGTGAGGAAGCGGCTTCGCTCTACGGCAACAATGACGGCTGGGTCGAGCAAGTCAAGGCGGCGGGCGCCGAAGTCGGCGAGCGCCTCTGGGCCCTGCCGAACTACCCGGAATACCACAAGCTGATCGAAAGCACCGTCGCCGACTACATCAACTACTCCGGGCGCAACGCGGCGGCGATCGCCGGGGGAGTGTTTATCGCGGCGTTTGCGGAAGACGTGCCGTTCTGCCACATCGACATGGCGAACACGTCTCGCGCGAAGTCGACGTCCGGCTACCTGATCAAAGGCGGGAGCGGCTTCTCGACCCGCACGATGATCACGCTGGCGGAAACGCTGCAATCCTAATGCCTCTCAATCAGACCGGTTGTTCTAAACGAGCAATCGGTCTTTTTACGTCAAATTAAACTCTTGTGGAAATTTCAAGAATAAGGGAAGGAAAAAATTAGACATAAGGCGAATTCTTTCAGTAACATGTCTGAAACCTAGACCTCTAATGACAAGGGCGGATGCTGCATGAGTCGAGCGGAAGTGAAACTGCACATCGAAGAGCAGGTGGAAGCGATCGTCGTGAACATCCTGCTTCAGGAGGGCTTTGAGACCAACTCTAACCTGGCGGACATCCTCCGGGATTATACGGCGTGGCTGTTTGATCAGATACTGACCGATGCTCCCGTCTCGCTGCATGAGGAGTTTTGCGCTTTGGGGGATTGGATCGCCGACCACGGGTATTCGGTCGATCAGGTGATGCGGGTGATCAACGGCCTGCGCAAGATGATCCAAGGCCTGTTGAAGCGGTTGCTGGAGGAAGAAGAGCAATCGGTGGACACCTTGTTCCACACGTTGGGCCTCTCGATGGAGTTCCTGACGGTCAACTCGACCGAACTGCTGGAGCGCTATGTCCAATTTCGCGAACGGAAAGTGGCGGAGACGCACCTGCAAAACTTGGAGACGGTGCTCGACACGATTCCGAACTCGATCATGACCTACGATGACAACGGCCTGCTCACCTATGCCAACAAGACAGCTTGCGAGCTGATGGAAGTGGGCAAAGAAGAGCTGATCGGGCATCATCACGACTCCTTCCTGCCCTTGCCCGGCTACTCGAAGAGCGGACGCAAGATCTGGGTGACGCAGGAGCTGATCCCGCTGGACAACGGCGCGGGCTCCGTGCTGATCGGCTACCCGATCGTCCGCGAACTGGAATACTACCGGATTCTGCAAGCGCAGACCGAATTTATTTTCAACTCGATGACCGAAGGGTTGGTCATCATCGACAAAGACAACATCGTCACCACCTTCAACTCGCGCGCCGAGAAGCTGTTCGGCATCCCGCGCGGTGAGATCATCAACAAGAGCGGGTCGCTTTTCTTGGAAAAGTTGCAGTTGGACGAAGGGTTGAGCCTGTTGCACACGACGATGCGCACCGGCTCGACGTTCACCGACATCCAGCAGACGGTTCGCTCCTGCGACGGGGTGGAGCGGATTTTGAAAACCTCGACCCGCACGATCCTCGGCGAGCGCGACGAGATCCTCGGCTCGATCGGGATCTTCGAAGACCTCACCGACCGCCTGTTCCTGGAGGAGCAGGTGCGCCGCGCCGAGAAATTCTCCGTGCTCGGCAAGTTCGCCGCCGGGATCGCCCATGAGATTCGCAACCCGCTGACGACGGCCAAAGGCTTTCTGCAACTCTTGCCCAACGATTCGCCCGACCCGAAGATTCGCCAGCTCAAGGCGCTGGTCATCCCCGAGATCGACCGAGCGAACGAGATCATCACCGACTTCCTGATGATTGCCAAACCGAGCGCACCGCAGTTGAAGATCGGATCACTTGGCGCGGTGATCGAAGACTTGGTCGGCTTGATCGGCCCGCAAGCGATCATTCAAAATATCGAGCTGATCTACACCCCTTACGAAGACCTGAAGCCGGTCGCCATCGACCGCGCCCAACTGCTGCAAGTGTTCCTGAACCTGTGCAACAACGCGTTCGATGCGATGAAGGACGGCGGCCAGTTGCGGATCGACGTGCAAGATTGCGCCTCGCACGTCGCGATCCATTTCCGCGACACCGGCATCGGGATGGAGAAAGACGTGATCGAACGGATTTTCGAACCGTTTTACACGAAAAAGGGCAATGGTACGGGCCTCGGGTTGTCCGTGTCGCACCGGATCATCGAGGGTCACTATGGCACGATCTACGTCAACTCCAGCGTCGGCGGCGGCTCCACTTTCACGATCCAACTGCCGTTCGTCGACTGACCGCAGCTTCTTGCGTTTGAATGCAGACCCCTGCATCGGATAGACTGTAAGGAGAAGCGCGACCAACGGAGGGATGCCCCATGAGCAGATCGGAAATCAAGGTCAAGCGGCGCGACGGGATGTCGGTTCAAGAAGTCGCCGCCCTGTTGCGGCGGATGGCGGAGCAGATCGAAGCGGAGCATACGTTTGCGCTCGACGGCCTGCCCGTGATGATCGGCAGCCGCCTCGTCGTCGAACGCAAATACAAAAAGGAAGGCAAGAAGCACGCCTTTCGCCTCGACTTGGAATGGGACGAAGAATGGGTCGACCAGATGAAGCTCGAGGAGGACGAAGACGAAGCGGATGACTCCGATTTTGACGAAGAAGAGGACGACCTGCCCGAAGGCGAGGTCCCGACCCATCCGCTCGACTTGCCCGGTTCGGAAGACGCGCCGCGTACCGTAAACGGCGAGCGCAACGGCGAGTGAGCGGATGAACGCCACAAAACAGCCATACGCGATTCAACACCAAGTTGCCTTGTCGGGCCGCTTGGTGTTTTTTGTCTGTAACCTTTTTCCCGAACGTGTGTCAAACTAGGTAGATCAAATAAACAGAGTTATTAGAAAAAAGATCGACGCGCGAAGGGGGAAGTGCGATGCGAACCATGCTTAAAGGGGGATTGTTGTTCGTCGTCGTGTTGCTGGGCATCCTGTTGGTCAGCAACTTGGACAAGGGAGTCACCACCGAGTCGCCCAATGAACTTCGGCTGATCCTCGAACCGCCGCAGACGATGCAACAGGTGGCGGAGAAGTATCCGGAACTGCAAGTGGACGAAGAGACCAACACGATCACCGTTCCGGAGAGCAAGACCGAAGCGTACACCAAGAAACTGGTGGACAACCATGATGCGAAACAAGTGATGCGGGTGGAGAGCACACCTGCTTTTCATTTTGATCGGTATTGGAAAGCGGTGAGCGACAAGGTCACCGGGTATTTTGAAGGGGATCTGGGGAGGATCACCTATCAATCGTCCAACGCGCAGAGCTACAGCCTCAACGCCATGCTGGTGCAGATGGTGATCCGCTCGCTGACCTACCTGCTGCCCGGGCTGCTAGTC
>DASTWJ010000088.1:0-23483 GCA_035776695.1 Bacilli bacterium | reverse complement strand
CGAATTGCAGAAGCGTTTCTTCACGCGATTGCCGCAGACGGAGCTGCACAACACCTACGGCCCGACGGAAACTTGCGTCGAGGCGACGTACTACCCGTACCGTCCGCAGGAGGAACTGACCACGGCGCTCGTACCGATCGGCTACCCGATTCGCAACGTACAGGCGTACATCCTCGACGCACACGGGCAGCCCGTGCCGCACGGGGTGTCGGGTGAGTTGCATCTGGGCGGGGCTTGCGTCACGCGAGGCTACCACAACCGTCCTGATCTGACGGCGGAGAAGTATGTGCCAAACCCGTTCCTGCAAGCCAATGAGCAAGCGGACGGCGTAGACGCACGCCTGTACAAAACGGGCGACATCGTGCGCCTGTTGCCCGACGGCGCGATGGAATTCTTGGGTCGCGTCGACCATCAGGTGAAAATTCGCGGTTTCCGCATCGAGTTGGGCGAGATCGAAAGCCTGCTCCTCTCGCTGGAGGGCGTACGCGAAGTCACAGTGGTCGCTCGTGAAGACGTGTCGGGGGACAAACGAATCGTCGCGTACCTCGTGGCTGAAAGTGGTGCCGCACCGATGCAGGTCGTCTCTGTTCAACGCGATGTGGCTTCTCATGATCGCTTGCAAGAGCCCGAGAACGCATCTTCGAACACCTCTCAGCAACTCCGCTCCTACTTGCAAAGCCGCTTACCCGAGTACATGGTACCGAGCACCTTTGTTTGGCTCGACGCGATGCCGCTGACCTCCAGCGGCAAAACCGACCGCAAAGCATTGCCCGCCCCTGAGCGACAAGTTGATTCGTCTACCTACGTCGCCCCGCGCGACGGTCTTGAACTGGAGATGGCCCGCCTGTGGGAAGAGGTGCTTGACCTCGCCGCCGTCGGTATCCACGACAACTTTTTCCTGATCGGCGGGCATTCGCTGAAGGCGTTGGCGCTGTCCAACCGCATCAAGGAGCAGTTCGGCGTCACCTTGCCGCTCGCGCTCCTGTTCCAAGCACCGACCGTCGCCGACCTCTGCCGCCATGTGCGGGCGCACCGAGACGGGGAGGAGCAGATCCTGATCCCGCTCCAACAAGGCACCTCCTCGCAACCGCCCTTGTTCCTGATCCATCCGCAGGGCGGCGGCGTGCTCAGCTACTTCCACCTCGTCCGCGAGTTGGGAACGGAGCAGACGGTGTACGGCTTGCAAGCGGTCGGCTTCGAGTCGGATCGCGAGCCGTTGACTTCGCTGGAAGCGATGGCCGACCTGTATCTCGCCGAGATGCGGAAAGTCGCGTCCCGCGGCCCGTACCGCCTCGCAGGCTGGTCGTTCGGCGGGGTGCTCGCCTATGAACTGGCACGCCGCTTGGAAGCGGAGGACGAAGGGGTTGAGTTCTTCGGCTTGCTGGATGCGATGCCGCCGAGCGCGGACACGACGGAGCTGCTGGGTTCGTCCGGCAGCGAGCGTCAGGCGCTGGAGGAGTATGCGTTGGCGTACGGCGTTTCGCAAGAGGAGCTGTCCGATCTCAACGAAGACGACTTGCTCGACGCGATCATCCGCAAGGGTGAAGCGTTGCTTTTGCTGCCCACCGGCACCTCTCCCGCGACCGTTCGGCAAAAACTGCGCGTGATGATGGCGTGCGGCGAAGCGCAAGCGACTTATCAGCCGACCAACCGCCTGCGCACGGACATTCACCTGTTCTATGTCCAAGAGCGGGCGGAAGGGTTCGCCAACGACCTGATCGACCCGCAGGATTGGGTCGCCTACACGGACGGCGACCTGTTGGCTCATCCCGTGCCGGGACACCACCACAACATGGTCGAGCCGCCGCATGTGCAAACGTTGGCTGCTCGGATCAAACAGGCTCTTACCACGAGAGCGCGCGTCTAGCCAGAGGCACTACCTCTTTTCCAAAAAGGGACGAAGTTTACTTGACTTCGTCCCTTTTTCTATGCTTGTCGAAAGAAAATCAAGAATCTTTCTCAAGTGCTGAATTCAGTCGGGAAACGCCATATTCTCGCATTTTGTTAATATATAATACATTTTATTCAATGATTTAACGTTTGCAAAAAAATCCCGATTTCTCGATAATAGAAATTGGTTATTAATTAATAAGGGTTCTTATAATTAAACGTTGGTTTAGAAGGTGCGAGAAATATCTTGCGATACATTCTGGAGGTGCTTCTTGTGAGCAAGCAGCAAACGTATCAAGAGGAAGAGTTGCTTCAAATCGCAGAGAAAGCGGGTGAACGGTTCCTGCAACGGCTTGTCGAATGGAATCGAGCTTACCAAGGAGACTGGACGGTGCCGGAGTTGGCGACAGATCGCCCGCGCTCGTCAAGCGTGGACTACACACCGGAGCAGCACGCATTTGTTTGGGACGATCGGATCGGCAAACGCCTGTCCGCACTCGCAGAGCGGTTTGGCGTTACGATCGATCGAATTCTGCTGGCGATCTGGCAAGTCATGCTCGTTCGCTACACGGGGCAGGAGCAGATACTGATCGGATTGTGGCGAGGAGCGGGAGAAGGGACGGACAGCGAACCTTTTGCCGAGATGATGTTTGTAATAGCGGAGGTTTCGAGGACGCAAATTTTCTCCGAACGGTTAACCGAGCAGTTGAGGGCGGAACTGGAAGCGGTGAAGGGGTTCGGTGTTCCGACTGTTGACGCCGTGCGACCGGTGAACGAGAAGGTGCCGGCGACCGAGCGGTTCCCGGTAGGCGCTTGCTTCGCCGCGAACGATTCGGCCGGTCGAGAAGCGTTGGCGATCGCGCCGATGCTTGCGTATGACGTATGCCTGTCCTGCACGAGGGACGGCGGCGTGATCACGTACAACGCTGCTTTGTTTGACCAAGCCACGATTGAGCGAATGGTTGACCACTTGCAGGTGCTTGCGGCCGACGTGGTGGAAGAACCGGAGCAAGAGATCGGTCAGCTTGCCTTGCTGAGCGAGGCGGAGTGGCGCTTGTTGATCGACGAGTGGAGCGGAAGCCAATCCGCCTACCCGCAAGACAAGACGGTCGCGGCATTGTTTGCGCAACAGGCGGCTGCTCGTCCGAACGAGGTGGCCGTCGTGTTTCGCGATCGGCGGTTGACCTACGGCGAGCTGAACGAACATGCCAATCAAGTGGCGCACGAACTGCTGACGCGCGGAGTGGTGCGCGGGCAGACGGTCGGGCTGTGTATGGAGCGTGCGCCGGAGATGGTCGTTGGTCTGCTGGGGATTCTCAAGGCGGGTGCGGCCTATGTGCCACTTGACCCGCAGTACCCTGCCGACCGTCTGCGCTACATGATCGTCGATTCGGGTGTGAAGTTGATCTTGACGCAAACGCATCTGCAACAGGATCTGCAGGAGCATGACGCGACCCTGATCGCCCTCGACGGGGAGGAAGAAAGCGCGGGGATCGCTCGTCACAGCACCGCCGAACCGAAGCTTGACGTAGACGCCGAAGACTTGGCCTACCTCATCTACACATCCGGTTCTACCGGACGTCCAAAAGGCGTTTGCGTCACTCAACAGAACATCGTTCGCCTCGTCAAAAACACCGACTACGCGACGCTCACCTCTGAGCAGGTGTTGATGCAAGTCGCTCCGATCTCGTTCGATGCGGCGACGTTCGAACTCTGGGGCAGTCTGCTCAATGGAGCGCGGCTGGTGTTGTACCCGCAGCCGAAATTGTCGTTGGAAGAACTGGGCCGTGTGGTCGAAGCGCAAGGCGTGACGATCCTTTGGCTGACGACGGGGTTGTTTCACTTGTTGGCCGAAGGAGACATGCGCCACTACCGCGGTTTGCGCCACATCTTGACCGGCGGTGATGTCATGTCCCCGTCGAAGTTGGAGCACGCCTTGCGGATGCTGCCCGGCGTGCGGATCAGCAACATGTACGGCCCGACGGAAAATACGACGTTTACCACCGCCTATCCGATGGAGTCGTTCGCCGATAGCAGGACGCCGGTGCCGATCGGCCGTCCGATCGCCAACACGCAGGTGTACGTGCTCGATGCAGCGCAACAACCGGTGCCGATCGGCGTGCCCGGCGAGTTGTATGTCGGGGGAGCCGGGGTGGCACAGGGGTATTGGGAACGCCATGAACTGACGGCGGAGCGCTTCGTGACGCATCCGTTCTCCGGGGAACCCGGTGCAAAGCTCTACCGCACGGGGGACCGCGTGCGGTTTCTGGCGGACGGTTCGCTGGAATTCCTCAGTCGTCTGGACCAGCAGGTGAAGATCCGCGGGTACCGCATCGAGCTTGGCGAGGTCGAAGCGGCGCTCACTCGCCATCCGCAGGTCGGCGAAGCGGCTGTGACCGTGCAGACCGACGCGACGGGTGACAAGTGCTTGGTCGCCTATGTCGTCCAAGATGCGGAGGCGGAAACGGATGAGACGTTTGATGCGGTGTTCGAGCATCAGGATGTGGTGAACGAATCGGTTGGAGAGAAAGCGGAGACCACAGACTCCCTGACCACCGCCCCTTTTTCCAACTATGCCAACATCCCGCTCCAAGCTCTGGCCGTGGACACGTTCATTCCCGTTCTGCGCCGCTATTTGAGCGAGCGGTTGCCGGACTACATGATGCCGGCTGCGTTCGTCGTGCTCGACCGTCTGCCGCTTACCGCAAACGGGAAGGTCGATCGCAAATCGCTTCCGACGCCGACATGGTCTCGCGCCGGAGTGTCGGCCGACTACGTAGCTCCGCGCACCGAGTTGGAAACGGAAGTGACGGCCGTGTTCGCCCGCATGCTCGGGTGCGAAACGGTCGGTCTCCACGACAACTTTTTCGAACTGGGCGGGCATTCGTTGATAGCGACGCGCGTTCTGTCGCGGCTGCGTGAACGGTACGGCATCGAGTTGCCGATGCGCGACTTTTTTGCCGCCTCGACCGTGGCCGGCGTAGCGGAACAGATCGCGGCGCGACAGGGGAGTGCAACGGAGTACCTGCCTATGGAGCGCGTTGACCGCGAAGGAGACTTGCCGCTCTCGTTCGGGCAGCAACGCCTGTGGTTTCTGCAACGCTTGTTACCGGAGAACCAGGCGTATCACATCCCGGTGCCACTCCGCCTGCGAGGTCCGTTGGATCGAGCGGCGTTGGCGTACAGCTTGCAACGGATCGTAGAACGCCACGAGGTCCTGCGCACCGTCTTTGTGGAAAAAGAAGGTCTGCCCAAGCAGGTCATCCTCGATCCGACCGACTTTGCGCTGCCCGTTCAGGATCTGCAACACCTGCCGTTTTCCGAGCGGGAACGGGAAGTCGTGCGGTTGATGCAAGCCGAGTTTGCCCAAGGGTTTGACCTGACGCGCGGGCCGCTGTTTCGCGCCGTGCTCCTCCGTCTGAACGCAGAAGAGCATGTGCTGTTCATGCGGATACACCATATCGTAGCGGATGGCTGGTCGCTGGGGGTTCTGATCGACGAGTTGGTCGCGCTGTATGAAGCAAAGGCCACTCACGGCAAGTCTTTTGCAACAGCCTTGCCCGACCTGCCCGTTCAGTATGCCGACTTCGCCCAATGGCAGCGTCAACATCTGCAAGGCGACTTGATCGCCGAACAACTCGCCTACTGGACGCAACAGCTCGGCGGCACCTTGCCCGTCCTGCAACTGCCGACCGATCGCCCGAAGCCGTCCGTCCAGACCTATCGCGGCGCGGTCTACAAGCAAGCGTTGCCGCAAGCGTTGATCGAACAGCTCCAATCGCTCTCCCATCAGGAAGGCGTCACTCTGTTCATGACCTTGCTCACCACGTTTCAGATTCTGCTCCACCGCTACTCGGGGCAGGACGACCTCGTGATCGGCACGCCGCTGGCCGGCCGCACCCGCTCCGAAGTCGAAGGGCTGATCGGCTTCTTCGTCAACACGCTGGTGTTGCGCACCGATCTCTCCGGCCACCCGACGTTCCGCGAACTGCTCCGGCGGGTGCGCGACGTGGCGTTGGGCGCACAGGCGCATCAGGACCTGCCGTTCGAGCAGTTGGTCAATGCGCTCCAGCCGGATCGCGAGTTGACCGCGTCTCCGCTGTTCCAAGTCACGTTCGCCGTAAACAATGCGCCGCTCGCGTCGCAAACCGCCTCGGAGCTTCTGGTCACGCCGCTGGAGTTCGATCCGGGCACGGCTATATTTGACCTGTCCTTGTCCTGTGAAGCGGAAGCGACGGGGCAATGGATGGCGCGTTGGGAGTACAACACCGACCTCTGGGACGAGGAGACGGTGGAGCGGATGATGGCGCACTGGCAGCAACTGCTGACCGGCGCGGTTGCGAATCCGCAGCAGACGATCGATCGCCTGCCGTTGTTGCGCGAAGAGGACAGCCGCAATCTGCTGACGGCGTGGAGCGGGGCGACGAACACGTATGCCGATGAGGAACTGTTCGTGACCGCCTTTGAACAGCAAGTGGCTCGCGATCCCGAACAAACCGCCGTCCTTTTTGGAAAAGAAGGTCTGTCCTATGAGCAACTCAACCGCCGAGCGAATCAACTGGCTCATCACTTGAAGCGTCGGGGCATCGGAGCGGAAAAGCGCGTCGGCGTCGCCTTGGAACGTTCGACAGACCTCGTGGTCGCGCTGCTCGGCATCTTGAAAGCGGGTGCCGCCTATGTCCCGCTCGATCCGGCGTACCCGGCGGAGCGCTTGCAGTACATGATCGAGGACGCAGGGCTGTCTCTGATCTTGACGCAAGAGGGCTTGCTGTCGGAGAAACTGCCGGAGAAACGGCTGGGTCTGACCGCAAGCGATGACGCGGAGGCGGCCAACCCGCTCTCTTTGTGCCTCCGCCAAGACGGGTCAAAGATCGCGCTGGAAACGGACGACAACCCGAACTTGCCGATCGCGCCCGATCAACTGGCCTACATCATTTACACCTCGGGTTCCACCGGGCAACCCAAAGGCGTGATGATCGAACACCGCGGCATTTGCAACCTGACCGCCAACCAAGGCTACGCGTGGGAGATCGAAGCGTCCAGCCGCGTGCTGCAGTTCGCCTCGATCAACTTCGACGCGTCGCTGATGGAGATGTTCAACACCCTGTACCGTGGCGCGACGCTGGTTCTGCCGACACCGGAAGCGGCGATGCCGGGGCAAGCGTTGGTCGAGTTGCTCCGCGAGGGTCGGGTGACACACCTGATGATCTCGCCAAGCGCCTTGTCCGCGCTGCCTGACGCCGACCTGCCCGCCTTGCGAACGATCATCGCCGGGGGGGAAGCGTGCTCATCGGAACTGGTGGCCCGTTGGGGGACAGGGCGTCGTTTCTTCAACGCATACGGCCCGACCGAAGTCACCGTCTGCGCCACGATGGCCGAACTGACCGCGACCGATCAAAAAGTGTCGATCGGCCGCCCTCTCGCCAATACCGAAGTCTACCTGCTCGACGAACATCTGCAACCGGTGGCGTTGGGCGTACCGGGTGAGCTTCATGTCGGCGGCGTCGGCTTGGCGCGCGGGTATGTCAACCGCCCCGACCTGTCCGCCGAGCGGTTCATCGCCCATCCGTTGCAAGCGGGGAAGCGGTTGTATAAGACGGGCGACTTGGCCCGCTTCCTGCCCGACGGTCGTCTCGAATACTTGGGGCGCATCGACCAGCAGGTGAAGGTGCGCGGATTCCGCATCGAGCTAGGGGAGATCGAGCAGGCGTTGCTCGACCATCCGGCTGTCCGCGAATCGGTGGTAGCCGTCCACCTAGACGAAACGGGCGACAAGCGTCTGGTCGCCTATATCGTCCCGTCGACCGATGGCACATCTCCCGCCGCACGCGACCTGCAAGAGTTTGCACGCAAGAAGTTGCCGCACTTTATGGTGCCGTCCGCCATCCTGACCCTCGACGCCTTGCCGCTCACCCCAAACGGCAAGTTGGATCGCCAAGGCCTGCCGACACCCGACTGGGGCGTGCGCGAGGAGGCTACCTCCTACGTGCCGCCGCGCAACGACCTCGAAGCGACGATGGCGCAGATTTGGCAGGAGACGCTTGGCGTGGAGCGCATCGGCGTGCATGACAACTTCTTCGATCTGGGCGGTCACTCGCTCTTGGCGACGCAAGTGCTGTCTCGCGTCCGCGAGCGGTTCCAAGTCGAGTTGCCCTTGCGCCTGTTCTTCGAAACGCCGACGGTGGCCGAATTTGTCGTCCGCTTGGAAGCGGATCTGCGCAACAGGGGAGCGGGAGGCATCGCTCCGGCCCGAGAACTGCCGCCGATCCTGCCGATCCCGCGCAGGGAAGGAGAGGAGATTCCGCTCTCCTTCGCCCAACAGCGCCTGTGGTTCCTCGATCAACTCGAACCGCAGTCCGCCCTGTACAACATGGTGGACGTGATCTCGCTGCAAGGCGAGCTGCACCGCACCGCGTTGGCGCGTGCCTTGAACAGCGTCGTCGAGCGTCACGAAGCCTTGCGCACCGTGTTCATCGAGCGCGATGGGCAACCGAGGCAGAAGATCCTGCCGTTCGCTCCCTTCGCGTTACCCGTGCAAGACCTGAGCGACCTCCCCGAACAGGATCGGGAAAAAGCGGCGTTGGAAGCGGCTAAGCGCGAGGCCAAGCGACCTTTTGACCTGACGAGCGAGCGGTTGATTCGCTTCCACCTGATGCGGCTGGCGGAGGAGGACTTCCGCCTGCTGATCACCACCCACCACATCGTCAGTGACGGGTGGTCGCACGGCGTGCTGTTCGAGGAGTTGGCAGCTCTCTACCGCGCCCACTTGGCCGGAGACAGCGCACCGCTCCCGCCGCTACCGATCCAATACGCCGACTTTACCGTCTGGCAGCGCGAGATTATGCAAGGCGACGTGCTGGCGGAGCAAGTGGCGTTTTGGAAGCGGCATCTCAGTGGCGAACTGCCCTTGTTGGAACTGCCGACCGACCGGGCCCGTCCCGCCAAGCCGAGCAATCGTGGCGCGTATCACAAGATCGCCCTGTCTCCGCAACTGAGCGCTCGGGTGAAGGAACTCAGCCAACGGGAAGGCGCGACCTTGTTCATGACGCTGAAGGCCGCCTTCGACGCACTGCTCTACCGCTACACGGGGCAGGACGACATGCTCGTCGGCTCGGCGATCGCCAATCGCAACCGCCGCGAGATCGAAGGGCTGATCGGCTTCTTCGTCAACATGCTCGCCCTGCGTGTCGATCTGTCCGGCAACCCGACATTCCGCGACTTGATCGCCCGCGTGCGCGACATCGCTTTCGGGGCGTTTGCCCATCAGGACCTGCCGTTTGAAAAATTGGTCGAGGAAGTGCAACCGGAGCGCGACCTGACCCAATCGCCCCTCTTCCGCGTCGTCTTCGTGTTGCAAAATGCGCCGATGGAACAGGTCGAGCTCCCCGGCTTGACGCTTCGCCACGACCTCGAAATCGACAACGAGACGGCGAAGTTCGACCTCACCCTGTCGCTGATGGAAGGGGAGGAAGGCTTGTCCGGCATCTGGGAGTATGATTGCGATCTGTTTGACAGAGAGACGATTGAGCGGTTGTCGCTGCACTTTGGCACCTTGTTGGAGAGTGCGGTGCAAGACCCGTCGCGCCGCCTGAGCGAGTTGACCTTGCTCTCGGAAACGGAGCAACGCCACCTTTTGACCGACTGGAAAGGAAAGCGTGTCGACTTCCCGGCGCATCTCTGTGCACATCAGTTCTTCGAGGAGCAAGTCAAGCGAAGACCGCAAGCGGTCGCCGTCAAGCTGGGGGAAGAGCACCTGACGTATGCGGAGCTGGATGCACGGGCGAACCGTCTGGCGCGTCACCTGCAAACGTTCGGGGTCGGGCCGGAGACGCTGGTCGGCATTTGCCTCCACCGTTCGCCGGAGATGATCGTGGCCGTGTACGGCGTGTTGAAAGCCGGTGGTGCCTACGTGCCAATCGATCCGACCTACCCGTCCGAGCGGATCGCCTATATGGTGAACGACTCGCAGTTGGCGGTTCTGTTGACGAGTGAGGGTGTTAGGGAAACATTGCCGATGCACCTGTTCGATGAGCGGAGCCACGATCAAGAGGGGGCGGAGGTGCACTACGTCCTCTTGGACAGCGACCGGGCACGGATCGACGAAGAATCGGAGCTGCCCTTGCCTGTGCAAGCGTCTCCCGAATCGCCGGCCTACGTGATCTACACCTCGGGCTCCACCGGCCGGCCCAAAGGCGTGCTCTTGGAACATCGCGGTCTCACCAACATGATCTGCGCCTTGCAGGACGCTTTCCACATTACGGATCAGAGCCGCTTGTTGCAGTTCGCCTCATTCTCCTTTGACGCGGCGACACAGGATATCTTCACAGTGTTGTCGGCGGGAGGAACGCTGGTGTTGGCTCCGCAAGAGGCGTTGCTGCCGGGGCAAGGTCTGGAAGACCTCTTGCACAAAGAGCGCATCACCAACGTGCTGCTTCCTCCGTCCGTGCTGGCATTGATCACACCGGAAGACCTACCCGACCTGCAAACGGTCGTCTCCGGCGGGGAAGCCTGCTCCGCGGAAGTCGCCACGCGCTGGGCGAACCACTGTCGTTTCGTCAACGCCTACGGGCCGACGGAAGGCACGGTCGTTGCCACCTGCGACACCTACGTACCGGGTACGGGCAAACCTTTGATCGGCCGTCCCATCGCCAACGTCGAAGTCTACGTACTCGACGCCGAACGCCAACCCGTACCGGTCGGCGTCCCGGGTGAGCTGCATATCGGCGGGGCGGGATTGGCACGGGGTTATTTGCATCGCGAGGAACTGACGGCGGCGAAGTTTATCCCGCACCCGTTCGCGGCAGAAGAAGGGGCGCGGCTCTATGCCACCGGTGACTTGGTGCGCTATCTGCCGGACGGTCGCCTCGACTACCTCGGGCGCATCGATCACCAAGTCAAACTGCGCGGGTTCCGCATTGAGCTGGGTGAGATCGAGGAGGTGCTAAGGCAGCACCCGAACGTGCAGGAAGCCGTCCTGCTCGCTCGCGAGGATGAGCCGGGCGACAAGCGCCTCGTCGCGTATGTCGTGCCGATTGGAGACGTCGAAGCGGTCGATGTTGATGAGGACGAAGCCTGGGAAGCGGAACAGGTCTCCCAATGGGAAGTGCTTTTCGACGACATCTACAACCCGGACAACGCCGCGTCCGACGACGAGACGTTTAACACGGTCGGTTGGGATAGCCATTACACCGGCGAACCGATTCCGGCTGACGAGATGCGCGAATGGCTGGACAACACGATTGATCGAATCCTGTCCGGTCGCACCGACCGCGTGCTGGAGATCGGTTGCGGCACCGGCATGATCTTGTACCGACTGTTGCCGCATGTGGATGCTTATTCGGGTATGGACATTTCCGGCGGAGTTGTGGAAGCGCTGCGCCGCCAGTTGGCGAAACAGCCGGAAGCGGCTGCGAAAGTGAACCTTTTGCATCGACAGGCGGACGACTTCTCCGACATCGCGGAGGACGCGTTCGACACGGTGGTGCTCAACTCGGTCATTCAGTATTTCCCGTCTGTGGAGTACCTGTTGGAAGTCCTGCAACACGCCGTGCGTTGCGTCGCGCCGGGCGGCTCCATCTTCGTCGGCGACGTGCGCTCGCTGCCGCTTCTGGAGACGTTCCACACCGATGTCGAGCTGTTCCAAGCGGAGGACGATCTCGACGTGGAGACGTTCCACAGCCGCGTGCAAGCGCGGATCGGCAAAGACAACGAACTGCTGATGAACCCTGCCTTCTTCTACGCTCTGCAAGAGCACCTGCCGCAAGTTCAAGACGTGCAGGTCTTGATCAAAAAAGGTCGTGGTCACAACGAACTCATCGAGTTCCGGTACGACGTGATCCTGCATGTGGGTGAGCCCGTGCAAGAAGTGAACACCGCCGACCTGTCTATTGTGCGACTGGATAGTCAAGACGACGGAAGCAGTTATGAGGCCGTTCGCGATTTGTTGGAAAAAGGGGAGATGGACGCAGCCGTCATCCGTCGTGTCCCCGATGCGCGAATTCAGCATGCGGTGCGTGCGACAGAGATGTTGGCGCAGGTCGGGCAGGCGAAGGGAGGGGAGCGACAAGTTTCCGAACACGTTCCGCATACCGTCCGACAATTGCACAACCTGTTAGATGGCGATTCAATCGCCTGCGAAGGAAACGACTCGAATTTCCTGCAAGCTGCCTCGATGCGGTTGGACAATGAAAGTGACGTCTCGCGAGTTGGCTTCATGCAGCCGGACGACTTCTGGCGCTTGCAAGACGAATTCGACGTCACCGTCGAACTGACCCCGTCTTCCGAGGCGGGCGACGGCCTGTTCGATGTCCTCCTGATTCGTAACCGCCCGTCGGACGGCGGCGGAAGCGGCAATGGGAACGGTACCTATACCACCCGCGAACTCCAACGCACCCTGCGCCGCGAGAACGCCTTGTACCGCCAAGCGACCGAGCGACCGCCGCACCCGTGGCATCGCTACGGCTCGAACCCGATGCAAGAGCGCTCCGCTCGCCATGTGGCTCAAGCGTGCCGACGCTACCTCGAAGAGCGCCTCCCGGACTACATGGTGCCGTCCGCGATCCTCACCCTCGACCGCCTGCCCTTGACCGCCAACGGCAAAGTCGACCGCAAGGCGCTGCCCGCCCCGGACAAAGACCGCCAAGGCGCGGCCGCCGACTACCTCGCCCCGCGCGACGAAGTCGAAGAGCTGATCGCCGATGTCTGGCAGGAAGTCCTCGGCGTGGAGCGAGTCGGCGTCCACGACAACTTTTTCGAACTGGGCGGTCATTCGCTGTTGGCGACGCGGGTGATCTCGCGGTTGCGCGAGGCGTTTGAGATCGACCTGCCGATGAACCGCCTGTTTGAAGCGCAGACGGTCGCCGCCCTCGCCCAAGTGGTGGAAGAGATCATCTTCGCCGAGATCGAAGCGTTGAGCGACGACGAAGCGACCGATCTGTTGGACGACGACCCCGACGCCTAAACGAGAAACGCATAGCCAGAAACCCGCAACTCGTTCAAAACCCGATGGAGAAAGGATTGTGACACATGTCCGGGAGAGATAGATCCGAACTGTCCGCCGCCAAACGCGCCCTGCTGGAAAAGCGTCTGCGCGGCAAAGCCAAAGCGACCGGCAACGGTGAGCGCGAACAGACGGTGATCCGCAAACGAACAGGGGAGGGGCCGTTGCCCCTTTCTTTCGCCCAACAGCGCCTGTGGTTTCTCGACCAGTTGGCTGACGGAGAGAACACGTCGTACAACGTGCCTTTCGTCTGGTCGCTGAGCGGCCCTTTGCATCTGCAAGCCTTGGAACGGAGCCTGAATGAGATCGTTCGTCGTCATGAAGCATTGCGCACCGTGTTCGTCGAGCAAGGCGGTGAACCGCGACAAGTGGTGCTGCCGGACTTGCACGTGGCCCTCACGTTGCACGATGTACAGCACATCGTCGAAACGGAAGAGCGCGAAGAAGCCGCTCGCCACCTGATGCAGACCGAGATCTACCGCCCCTTCGACCTGTCCCGAGGCCCGCTGTTGCGAGCGGCCTTGGTGCAGGTGGAGGCGCAACGCTACCTGTTCACGCTCACCCTGCACCATATCGTCGCGGACGGCTGGTCGGTCGGCGTCCTGATGCGCGAATTCACCGCGCTGTACGAAGCGTTCGCCGCCGACCTTCCCTCGCCGCTGCCGGACGTGAAAACCCAATACCCCGACTTCACCCTCTGGCAGCGAGAGCAGTTGCAAACCGAGGCGATGAACAAGCAGTTCGACTACTGGCGTAACCAACTGGGCGGTTCTCTGCCCGTCTTGGAGCTGCCGACCGACCACCCGCGTCCGGCGAAGCAGACCTTCCAAGGCGCTGCGGAAAAATTCGTGCTGTCCCCACAGCAGACGACTGCCTTGAAGGAAATCGGCCAACAAGCGGGAGCCACGCTTTTCATGACCCTGCTCACGGCGTTCAACGCTCTGTTGCACCGCTACACGGGCAGCGAAGACCTCCTGATCGGCTCGCCCGTCGCCAACCGCCAACTGCCGGAGATCGAAGAGATGATCGGCTTTCTGGTCAACACGCTCGTCCTGCGCACCGATCTGTCGGGCGACCCGACGTTCCTCGATGCGTTGGCTCGCGTGAAACGGATGTCGCTCGACGCCTTCGCCCATCAGGACGTGCCGTTTGAACAATTGGTCGCCGACCTGCAACCGGAGCGCGACCTGAGCCAATCGCCGCTGTTCAACGCGATGTTCGTCTTGGTCAACACCGAACTGGAACCATTGCGGCTGGGAGGTCTGATCATGACCCCGCTGGCGTTCGAATTCGAAACGGCCAAATACGATCTCACCTTGACGATGACCGAAGAAGGCGACCAACTGGTCGGGTGGTTGGAGTACAACACGGACCTTTGGACGGAAGCGACCGCTCGGCGGATGGTGCAACATCTGCAACAGCTCTTGCAAGCGGTGCCGGTCGACCCGCGCCAACGCCTGAGTGACCTGACGCTGTTGACCGCGGAGGAAGAGCGGCTGCTGCTGTCCGACTGGGTGGCGACGGATGCGGACTACCCGGCCGATCTGTGTTTGCACCAGCTGTTTGAACAGCAAGCCGAGCGCACTCCGCAGGCCGTCGCGGTGACATTCGGGGAGCGGAGCTTGACCTATCGGGAGCTGGATCGGCTCGCCGACGCTTGGGCGGTTCGGTTGCAAGCGATCGGCGTGGGGCCGGATCGTCCGGTCGGCCTCTCGATGGAACGCTCCGTCGAGATGATCGTCGCCCTGCTCGGCATCTTAAAAGCGGGTGGTGCCTACGTCCCGCTCGACCCCGAGTACCCGCAGGAGCGACTGTCCGCGATCATGGCGGACGCACAACTCCATGCGCTGGTCACCCAGCCGCATCTGCAAGACCGCTTGCCGACGCGCGACAGACCGCTCCTGCACCTAGACCTCCAAGAACTGCAACTTTTGGCAAAAGGGGAGGTGGCGACGGCCTCTCGCGTACAACCCGACGACCTCGCGTACATCATCTACACGTCCGGCTCAACCGGTAAACCCAAAGGCGTCGCGATGGTCCACCGTGCCCTGACCAACCTGATGCACGTCCATCAACAGCAAAACACCTTGCCGCCGGAAGCGCGGACGCTTCAATTCACCTCACTGAACTTCGACGTCTCCGTGCAGGACATCTTTTCCACCCTCTGCACGGGTGGGACTCTCGTTCTCGTCTCCGATGAGACGCGCCGCGATACGCATGCCCTGTACCGCTACCTGATCGAGCAGCGGATCGAACGCCTCTTTCTGCCGTTCGTCGCTCTCCGGCATCTGGCGGAAGTCGGGGCCGTTACGGAGCTTGTGCCGGACACATTGCGAGAAGTGATCACCGCCGGGGAGCAGTTGCAGATCACGCCGGAGATGCGCCGCTTCTTCAGCCGACTGCCGCAGTGTACGCTTCGCAACGACTACGGCCCCAGCGAAACGCACGTGGTCAGCCAACTGGAGCTGACGGGCGATCCCGCACAGTGGCCGTACCTGCCATCGATCGGCAAAGCGTTGCCCAATGTCGCCCTTTATGTCCTCGACGCCAACGGAAAGCCGGTACCGCTCGGCGTGCCGGGGGAACTGTATGTCGGCGGGGAGGTCGCCTTGGCGCGGGGGTATTGGCAGCGTCCCGATCTTACGCAGGAGCGCTTTGTGCCCAACCCGTTCGCCAAGAGGGAAGGAGCGCGGCTCTATAAAACGGGCGACCTCGTGCGCTACCTGCCGCACGGCGAGCTGGAATTCCTCGCCCGCGTCGACCAGCAGGTGAAGATCCGCGGGCATCGGGTGGAGTTGGGGGAAGTGGAAGCGATCCTCAGCGAGCATCCCTTGTTGCGGGCGGCGGCCGTATCCGCGCCGGAAGACGAGCGAGGGTTGAAACGACTCGTCGCTTACGTCGTACCGCTTGAGCAGGAAGCGGGCACGCAGACGAACTGGGCCGACATCTGCCGCGAGTATCTCGCCGAAAGACTTCCCGACTACATGGTGCCGTCCCTGTTCGTGCCACTCGACGCGCTGCCCGTCAACGCCAACGGCAAGCTCGACCGCAAAGCGTTGCCGGCACTCGACCTGCACCAACAGCAAGAACGCGCCTTCGTGCCGCCGCGCACCGAAACCGAACGCCAAGTGGCGGCCGTGTTCTCCGCCGTCTTGGGCATCGCGGAAGTCTCAGCCCACGACGACTTTTTCCATCTGGGGGGTCATTCGTTGCTGGCGACGCAGGTGATTTCTCGCCTGCGCGAGGCGTTTGCCGTCCCTCTGTCGCTGAAGGTGATCTTCCAAGCCTCTACCGTGGAGATACTTGCCCGTGCCATAAAAGGGCAACTCTCGGATCAGACAGCGGGTACGGCGAACCGCACGGCAACACTCAAGACGATCCCTACCGTCTCACGCGAGGGACACATGCCGCTCTCGTTCGCTCAACAGCGTCTCTGGTTCCTCGACCAGTTCGAAGGCGGGCGGTCGGCTACTTACAACATGCCGTTTGTCACGCGTCTGGAAGGGGCCTTGGATGTAGATGTATTGGAACGCTGTCTCCACGAGATTCTGCGCCGCCATGAAGCGCTGCGCACTTCCTTTCAGGTGGTCGACGGAGAAGCGGTACAAGTGATTGCCGAGTGCGCCCCGCTGCGGATCGAGCGATTCGATCTGCGCGACGTTGAGGAAAGCGTGCGGGAACAAGAAGCGCTGCAACGGATCGAACAAGAGGCGCATCGCCCGTTCGACCTGACCGCGGGGCCTTTGCTTCGCGCTTCCTTGGTTCAGGTCGGGGATGACTCGCACATTCTGCTGATCAACCTGCACCATATCGCATCGGACGGCTGGTCGATCGGAGTGCTTGGGCGAGAACTCTCCGCCCTCTACGCGGCGTTCACAGCGGGTGAACCGTCGCCGTTGCCGGACTTGCCGATCCAGTACGCCGACTTCGCTTCGTGGCAGCGCGAGAACATGCAGGGCGCGGAGATGGAAGAACAACTGGCCTACTGGAAACGCCAACTGGGCGGCACTCTGCCCGTGTTGCAACTGCCGACCGACCACCCGCGCCCGCCGAAGCAGACCTTCAACGGAACGGTGCGGGAATTCAGGCTCTCTCGGGCGTTAACCGACCGTTTGAAGCAGTTCTCCGAACGTGAACAGGCGACGTTGTTTATGACGCTGCTCAGCGCTTTCCAAACCTTGCTCGCTCGCTATTCCGGCCAAGACGACATCCTCGTCGGCACGCCGATTGCCAACCGCCGTCACAGCGAAGTCGAAGGGCTGATCGGCTTCTTCGCGAACACGCTGGCGATGCGCACCGACCTGTCCGGCGATCCGACGTTTTGCGAGCTGGTGCAGCGCGTCAAGCAGGTAGCGCTGGACGGGTACGCCCATCAGGACCTGCCGTTTGAAAAAATGGTCGAGGAACTGCAACCGGACCGCGACCTGAGCCAATCGCCGCTGTTTCGGGTGATGTTCGTGCTGGTCAACACGCCGGGCGAAGCGTTGCGACTGGGCGATGTGAAGTTGCGAGATGTGGAGATGGAGCATCGCACGGCGAAATTTGACCTGACGCTGTTCTTGACGGAAGACGAACAGGGGCTGCGCGGGGCGTTTGAGTACAACACCGACCTGTATGAGGACGCGACGATTCGCCGGATGACGGAGCACTTGGAGACGCTGTTACAGGCGGTCGTCGCCGATCCGACACGGAGAATTTCCGAACTGCCCCTCTTGCCGGAAGCGGAAAAAGAATCCCTGCTCCAAGCGGGACTCGGTCTCGCCGTCGCAGAGCGCGAAGGGTGTGTCCACGACCGGGTGGCGCAAGTTGCAGGCCGTACGCCGGATGCGGTCGCGGTTCGCTTTGGCGAACGGGCGATGAGTTACGCGGAGTTGGAGCGGCGTGCGAACCGCTTGGCGCAACGTCTGCAAGCCGAGGGCATCGGGCGAGGGCACTTGGTCGGGATCTGCCTGCCTCGCTCCGTGGAGATGATGATCTCCGTGCTCGCCGTCCTGAAAGCGGGCGGTGCTTACGTCCCGCTCGATCCGAGCTACCCGCAAGAGCGCATCGACGCCATTCTGGAGGAGGCAGACTTATCGCTGATCCTCGCCCATGACAGCGTGTTGCCCCTGTTGGAAAAAGGGGAGGTGGCGACGTTGCTTGTGGGCGATGGGGAAGAGGACGAAGAGGCTCATCAGACGAGCGTGTATGAGACACAACTCGGGACACATCCTGAGACACATCATGTGGCACAGGCAGATCAATCCTGGGGACTTCCTCCAGTCGCACCGGACGATCCGGCCTACGTCCTGTTCACCTCAGGCTCCACCGGCAAGCCGAAGGGAGTCACGATGCACCACCGTGCCCTACGCAACCTGATTGCGTGGCAAGAAGCGCAGTCGGGTATCCTACCTGCCGCTTCGACAGCGACTTCGACAGCGACTGCCGCGGCGAACACGCTGCAGTTCACCTCGCTGAACTTCGACGTCTCGTTCCAAGAGATCTTCGCGACTTGGTGTGCGGGAGGCACGCTGGTTCTCGTCTCCGAAGACGTGCGCCGCGACCCGGAGGCGTTGCTCGACACGCTGATCGACCAAGAGGTGGAACGTCTGTTCCTGCCCTTCGTCGCCTTGCAACAACTGGCGGACGCGGCGGTCGCGCAGAAACGCATCCCGTCCCAACTGCGCGAAGTGAACACCGCCGGCGAGCAGTTGCAGATCACGGACGGCATCCGCGCTTTCTTCACTCAACTGCCGAACTGCCGACTCGTCAACCAATACGGCCCGACGGAAAGCCATGTCGTCACGGCCTACCGCATGCAAGGTCCGGTGGAGAACTGGCCGTCCCTGCCACCCATCGGGCGACCGATTCACAACGCGGCGATCTACCTGCTGGATGACCATCTGCAACCGGTTCCGACAGGTGTTGTCGGGGAACTGCATATCGGCGGCGTTTCCGTCGCCCAAGGCTATTTGAACCAACCCGACCTGACCGCCGACAAGTTCATTCCGAACCCGTTCGGAGGCGGGAGGCATAACGGCGACCGCCTATACAAAACGGGCGACTTGGCCCGCTTCCTGCCGAACGGCGAGATCGAATACCTCGGCCGCCGCGACCAGCAGGTTAAGATCCGCGGCTACCGCATCGAACTGGGCGAGATCGAGTCCGTCCTGCGCCAACATTCTGACGTGCGCGAAGCCGTCGTCACGGCGCACGAAGAGGGGACAGGTCTCAAGCGACTGGTCGCCTACGTTGTCGGTGACACAGCCCAAGACTTACTCTTGATGAAGCGTTCCTTACACCAGCATCTGGCCGCCAAGCTACCGTCTTTCATGATACCTTCCGCTTATCAATTGCTCGACCGCCTGCCTGTCACACCCACGGGCAAAGTCGACCGTCGCGCCTTGCCGACACCCGACTTCTCCGACAGCTTCAGCGAGAAAGAGTATGTCGCCCCGCGCAACGAGCACGAAGAGATCACGGCGCACGTCTTCTCTCAACTGCTCGGCGTCGCGCAAGTCGGTGCCCACGACAGCTTTTTCCAACTGGGCGGGCATTCGCTGTTGGCGACGCAAGCGGTCTCGCGTCTGCGCGATCTGTTTGCCGTCGACCTGCCGCTGCAGACGCTGTTCGAAGCGCCGACCGTAGCGGGGCTCGCCCGTGAACTGAAGCGGTTGCAACGGTCAGAGTCCGGCCGTCTGAGCGAGTGGGAGCAACAACCGATCCCGCGCCGTTCTCCTGACGACCCGGCCGTGCTGTCTTATGCCCAACAGCGCATCTGGTTCCTCGACCAGTTCGAAGACGACACGGCCTCTTACAACGTGCCTTACGTCTTCCGTCTGCTCGGCGACGTCGATGTCAGCGCTTTGGAGCGCAGCCTGAACCACATCGTCGAGCGCCACGAAGCGCTGCGCACCGTGTTTGGCAAGCGAGAGGGCACTCCGGTGCCCGTTTTGTTGCCGGAACTGCACCTGATGATCCCCGTGCATGACCTGAGGGATCTGTCGCCCGAGCAACGGGCGCAACAGCAACACGACCTGACCCAAGCGGAAGTCTACCGCCCCTTCGACCTGACCGTCGGGCCGCTGTTCCGGCTGACGCTTTTGCATCTGCAAGCGGGGGAGTACCGCCTGATCCTCAACATGCACCACATCGTATCCGACGGCTGGTCGATCGGCGTGCTGATGAAAGAGCTGGCCGTGTGCTATGAGGCATACGCGTCCGGGCAACGCCCCCTTTTGCCGGAATTGCCGTTGCAGTATGCGGATTATGCCCTATGGCAACGCAACTGGCTCCAAGGCGACGTGTTGCAGGAGCAACTCGACTACTGGAAAACGAAACTCGGCGGCACCTTGCCCGTGCTGGAACTGCCGACCGACAAGCCGCGCCCCAGTCGTCAAACGTTCCGCGGGACGGTGCGGACATTCACGCTGTCTCCGGACATGACCGCTCGCTTGAATCAGGCGGCGCAACAAGAGGGTGCGACTTTGTTCATGGTGCTGTTGGCCGCGTTCCAAACCCTGCTCTTCCGCTACTCAGGTCAAGACGACATCGTCGTCGGCACCCCGATCGCCAACCGCAAGCGGAGCGAGATCGAGAGTTTGATCGGTTTCTTCGTCAACACGCTGGCGTTGCGCACTGACCTGTCGGGCAACCCCGCTTTCAGCGAGTTGATCGGCCGCGTGCGCGAGGCGGCGCTGGGGGCATATGCGCACCAAGACGTGCCGTTTGAAAAATTGGTCGAGGAACTGGCGCCGGATCGCGACATGAGCCAATCCCCGCTGTTCCGGGTGATGTTTGTCCTGCTCAACACGCCGATGCCCGCCTTCACTTGGTCGGGCGTGCAGTTGATCCCGGATGACTTCCGCAGTGAAACGGCGAAATTTGACCTGATGTTGTTCCTGACGGAGGAAGAGGGGGCGCTGGTCGGCGGGTTTGAGTACAACACCGATATTTTTGCCGAGGAGACGATCGCGCGGATGGTCGCGCATCTGGAGAACCTGTTGGCAGCGGTTTTGGCAGACCCGCAGCAAAAGATCGGGGACGTGACGTTTTTCACGGAGCAAGAGGAGCGGTTGTTGTTGCACGAGTGGGTCGAGACGCAGACCTCGTATCCGTCCGAGATGTGCATTCACCAGTTGGTGGAGGCCCAAGCGCAACAAACACCGCAGGCGACCGCACTCGTATATGGCTCCACGAGCTTGACCTACGCGGAGCTCGACCGTCGGGCGACCGAATTAGCGCGTCATCTGCAAGCGCGAGGCGTGAAACCGGATGCCCTCGTCGGCATCTGCCTGGAGCGCTCGGTGGAGATGATCGTCGCCGTGCTCGGCACGTTGAAGGCGGGAGGCGCGTATGTGCCGCTCGACCCGACGTACCCCGAGGAGCGGTTGCGCCTGATCGTGGAGGATGCGGAGTTGACCGTGTTGCTGACCGAGGAGTCTTTGCTGGCTCAGGTGTCGGCGTATGAGGTAGATGTGCTGGTTCTTGACCGTGCGGGTGTGCAAAAAGAGGGGCAGGAAGGGCACTCGAGTGTCGCTGAAATTCCGCACGGACTCGATGCTTCCCCACGTGAAATCGTGCCGGAAGAGAGCCTGACCCGTACCGTCACCTCGGAACATCTGGCCTATGTCCTCTACACGTCCGGCTCCACCGGCCAACCGAAAGGCGTCGCCATGCCGCACCGCCCGATCGCCAACCTGATCGATTGGCACGCCAAGCACTACGACCTGCCGCCGGAAGCACGGACGCTGCAATTCACCTCGCTGAATTTTGACGTGTCGGTGCAGGACATCTTCGCTACTTTGGGCACGGGTGGCACGCTGGTGTTGATCGACGAGGACACCCGCCGCGATTCACACGCGCTTTATCAATACCTGATCGAGCACGACATCGCCCGCATCTTCCTGCCCTTCGTCGCCTTGCAGCATCTGGCGGCCGTCGGAGCGGAGGCGGAGCGCGTGCCGACCTCGTTGCGCGAAGTCGTCACGGCGGGCGAGCAACTGAAGATCACGCCGGAGATTCGCCGCTTCTTCTCGCGTCTGCCCGCGTGCAACCTGCGCAACGACTACGGCCCGACGGAAACGCATGCCGCCACCCAGCACGTGCTCTCCGGCTCGCCGGACGCATGGCCCGCGCTGCCGTGCATCGGCGCCGCTTTGCAAAATGTCGAGCTGTACGTCCTCGACGCCAACCGTCAACCGGTGCCGATGGGCGTGCCGGGTGAGTTGTACATCGGCGGCGCCGGGGTGTCGCGCGGCTATCTCAACCGCGACGACCTCACCGCCGAACGCTACCAGCCGCATCCGTTTGCCAAGCGGGACGGGGAGCGCGTGTACAAAACGGGTGACCTCGTGCGCTACCTGCCGCACGGCGAGTTGGAATACCTCGCCCGCATCGACCAACAAGTCAAGATCCGCGGTCACCGCGTGGAACTGGGCGAAGTCGAAGCGGTGCTCAATGAGCATCCGTTGGTACGAGAGGCGGTCGTGACGGCTGACGAGGACAACCGTGGGATGAAACGCTTGGTCGCCTACGTGGTGGAGCAGGCTGAAGAAGAACGGCAGACGGATAATCAACAGGATGACAAGCAAAAGATGGACACCCTGAAGCGTCAACTGCGGGCCGACCTGTCCGCCATCCTGCCCGACTACATGGTGCCGACCGCCTTCGTCCTGCTGGAGGTGCTTCCCCTGACCGCCACAGGCAAACTGGACCGCAAGGCACTTCCGGCCATCGAGCAAGACCACCTCGCATCGGCTGCCTACGTGGCACCCTCCACGCCGACCGAAGAGAAACTCGCTCAAATCTGGTCAGAGGTTCTGCGCGTCGAGCAAGTCGGTCGCCACGGCCACTTTTTCGAACTCGGCGGTCATTCGCTGTTGGCGACACAAGTGATGGCGCGGGTGCAGACGGTGTTCGGCGTGCAGGTGCGCCTATTCAACCTGTTCGCGCACCCGACCTTGGAGCGGCTGGCGACTTGCATCGACGAGGAGCAAGGGGAGGAGAGCCGTGGTGCAACCTTGCCCGACATTCTGCCTGACACCCGCTCACGGGATGAAGGGTATCTGCCGCTTTCCTTCGCGCAGAAGCGTCTGTGGTTCCTGAACCGCTTCCAAGAAGGGGACGACGCGACTTACAACATGCCGTTCGCCTTCCGTCTGCGCGGTGCGTTGCACGTCGCCGCGCTGGAACAGAGCTTGCAGACCATCGTCGATCACCACGAAGCGTTGCGTACCACGTTCACACAGATCGACGGTGAACCGATGCAAGTCATCCATGAGCACCTCAACGTGCCGCTGACTCGTATCGACCTGCGAGAGTTGGCGCAAGAGCACCGAGAGGCCGAAGCACAGCAACTTTTCACAGCGGAATCGTACCGTCCCTTCGATTTGGAAAAAGGGCCGTTGGTACGCGCCTCGCTCGTGCAAATCGGCGAGGCGGATTTCCTGTTCCAACTCAACCTGCACCATATCGTCACAGATGGTTGGTCGAACGGTGTGCTGATGCGGCAGTTGAGCGACCTTTACGCCTCGTTCGCTCAGTGGGAAAAAGGTTCGTTGCCCGAACTCCCGATTCAGTACGCCGACTATACCCTCTGTCAACGGGACTGGTT
>DASTWJ010000087.1:0-5428 GCA_035776695.1 Bacilli bacterium | reverse complement strand
TGGTAGAGCGCCCGACTGTTAATCGGACGGTCACAGGTTCGAATCCTGTTCGAGGAGCCATCTCGCCTTTTTAGCTCAGTAGGTAGAGCGCATCCATGGTAAGGATGAGGTCATCGGTTCGATTCCGGTAAAAGGCACCATGTTTGGCCCGTTGGAGAAGTGGCTTAACTCACCGCCCTTTCAAGGCGGCATTCACGGGTTCGAATCCCGTACGGGTCACCATTTTCGTTCTTGCAACATAACTTGGAAGTGCAAGGAAGTCCCGCTAAAACCGCGACCGTCCGGGTCGCAACGCGGGATGCGCACATCCTGTGCTGGCTCGGTAGCTCAGTTGGTAGAGCAGAGGACTGAAAATCCTCGTGTCGGCGGTTCGATTCCGTCCCGAGCCACCATTTATAAGGCGCAGCATGCGCCGCCTGCGGAAGTGGCTCAGGGGTAGAGCATCGCCTTGCCAAGGCGAGGGTCGCGAGTTCGAATCTCGTCTTCCGCTCCATTTCATACGGTGGCATAGCCAAGTGGTAAGGCGTGGGACTGCAAATCCCTGACCCCCGGTTCAAATCCGGGTGCCACCTCCAAACAGGGAAGAGCCGGGTCACATCCCGGCTTTTTCTATGCCTTTTATTTTGTTGTATTGCCTCTTGAACTAGCTTTACATTTGTGCTATTCTAAGAATCGTTCCTGCGGGTGTGGTGGAATGGCAGACACAACAGACTTAAAATCTGTCGGGGGTATCCCCGTGCCGGTTCGAGTCCGGCTACCCGCACCAACCTTACAGACGAAAGCACCGCTCCGCTCGGAGAGGTGCTTTTTTGTCGTTCCACGCCCTTTGCGTCCCCGTTCAAGGCACGATCTGCACCTCCGTACCCACCGCTACCCGCTTCGCCAAGTCGATCACATCTTGGTTGTGCATCCGAATGCACCCGTGCGATACGTATTTCCCGATCGACGAAGGGCGGTTCGTGCCGTGGATGCCGTAGTGCTTTTTGGACAACCCCATCCAGTACGCCCCGTATACGGTCATCGGTCCGCCCGGACGCCGTCCCGGGTTGGGCACCTTGTTGACGATCTTGAACGTTCCCGTCGGCGTGCGCGTCACCAGCTTGCCGACGCTCACCGGATAGGTTTTGACGACTTTCCCATCCTGCAGCAAGGTCAGCCGACGCTTGCTCAGCGACACTTTGATCTTGGCGGCCACGTCGCACCTCCCCGCAGCGCTTTTCCTCAGCGTATGCAAGTTTGCCTAACCGGGGAACCTATGCTACACTTCCTACTGTAAAAAAGCCCCTGTTTGCAGAGGGGCTCAGGAGAGGACGGAATTTGATTTGGTACGTTTAGGAGCCAACGTTTCCATCGCCAAGATGGGCCTCTTGGCAGCTGTCAATGAATCGATCGGCTATGAAGCGGATACGTTCATGATCTACACCCGCTCAAATCGCGGCGGCAAAGCGCGTCCCATCGAAAATTTTAACCGGGAGGAAGCTTATGAGTTGATGAAAGCGCACAACTTGGCGAATCCCGTGGTGCATGCCCCTTATCTGATCAACCTCGCGTCGCCGAAGGAAGAGACGTGGACGTACGGCATCGACCTGTTGAGAGAAGACATCGCCCGCACGTCCTACCTCGGCATCAAGCAGATCGTCTTCCATCCGGGCGCACACACCGGCGCCGGAGCCGAATTCGGCATCAAACGGATCGCCGAAGGGCTGAACGAGATCCTGACCGGGGACGAAGACGTTACCGTCTGCCTCGAAGGCATGGCGGGGGACGGGTCGAAGCTCGGCTCGGTCTTCGAAGAGCTGGCCGAGATCATCTCGCTGGTCAAGCATCAGGAGAAGATGGGCGTCTGCCTCGATACTTGCCACCTGTATTCGGCGGGCTATGACATCGTCAACGATTTTGACGGCGTGATGCAGAAGTTTGACGACACCGTCGGGTTGGATCGGTTGAAAGTCTGGCACATCAACGATTCGAAAACGCCGTTCAACTCGCGCAAAGACCGCCACGAAAACATCGGCGAAGGCTCGATCGGCGGGGAAGCGATCCGCCGCATCGTGCATCACGAAGTGGCGAAGGACAAGCCTTGCATTCTGGAAACCCCGGAAGGCAAGTACAGGGACGAGATCGCGTTCCTGCGTTAGAGACTGGCAAGCCCCGCCCAACGGCGGGGCTTTTTGCATGGGCTCCCACCAATTCAGCAGACTGCAAGGACCTCCGCTCTCAAACACTACCTCCGTGGGGTCGAATCTTGAGAGTTGAGGTGACGAGCAGATGACCATGCGTTCGAAGAAGATGGGCTTGATGTTGGCTGCTGCTTTTGCCCTGATGCCGTTTCCCGCGCTCGTTGATGCACAAGTGACATCGGCCAGCCAGCCCTCCCAGCACAGCGTGACCGTTTCGGCGCAAACGCCGTTGAACCGGGCCGGGGTGGCGATCAACGGCACGATGAAAGCCGCGATCGATCCGATCAAGATCGACAACATGGTCTATGTGCCGTTTAAAGAGATGGCACGAATCCTCGGTTATGATGACATCCGCTACAGCTACTCGACAAAAACGTACACCGCCACCGACGGTTCGGTGACCGTCAAAGCGACGATCGGCGGCTCGCGGGCGATGAAAGGCGATGAGCGAATCTCGATCCGCCCGTTGAAGTTCATCAACCGCACCACCTACATCTCCGTCGATGCCGTCAGCGCCTTGTTCAACACGTTCACTTATTACAAGCCGGCCAACGGCTCGATCCAAGTCCAGATGCCGGCGCGCAAGTATGTCGTGCAGTTTGGCGACACGCTGTGGCAGATCGCTCAAGCGCACCACACGACGATCTGGGCGGTCAAGTCGGCGAATGCGGTGGCCGATGTGGACAACCTCCGCGTCGGGCAAGTGCTAAACCTGCCGGCCGAGTCGCAAACCAAGGAGATGGAACCGGTACGCCAGGCCCAGCAGCAACCGGCTCCCGAACCGACGCCGCAAACGTCTACCTCGGTGCTGGACAAGAGCACGGCGATCATCAACACGGGGAAAAAGTACCTCGGCCGTCCGTACAAGTTCGGGGCCAAACCGGAACAGGCGCCGCAGTATATGGACTGCTCCTCTTTCGTTCAGTACGTGTTTAAAGTCAACGGCGTCACTCTGCCCCGCGACTCGCGCCAGCAGTCGAACGAAGGCACCAAAGTGACCGCTTTGAAGCCGGGCGACCTGCTGTTCTTCAAATACCCGGAAAAATACTCCGACGGTCGCGTCGGACACGTGGGTATCTACATGGGCAACGGCCAGATGATCCACACGATCCCGAGAACGGGGGTCACGATCACCAACTACCAAAAATCCGGTTATTGGTCGCGCAATTTCCTCTTTGCCAAACGCGTGTTGCAGTAGGGTGAAAAAAGCGAACGGACAAGGTTGCCAATCTCTCTCCCTCATGCTATAATTCTTTTGTTATCAAGGCGGTCCGCTTTCTGGTGCTCGTGAAGACCATGATATGAACGCCTGTAGGGAGGAGGACTATCCATGAACCAGAATCTGTTGGCTGAGATCACTTCTGAACAAATCCGCCAAGACATCCCGGTATTCAAAGCGGGCGACACTCTGCGTGTTCACGTAAACATCAAAGAGGGCAACCGCGAGCGTGTACAGGTATTCGAAGGCGTTGTGATCAAGCGTAAAGGCGGCGGCGTATCCGAAACGTTCATCGTTCGTAAGGTTTCTTACGGCGTTGGCGTTGAGCGTACCTTCCCGCTGCACACTCCGAAGATCGCGAAGATCGAAGTAATGCGTCGCGGTCGCGTACGTCGTGCGAAGCTGTACTACCTGCGCAACCTGACCGGTAAAGCAGCTCGTATCCGCGAGATCCGCTAGTTACAGAGCAAGGGACTTGTGACGAACAAGTCCCTTCTTTGTATCTTCATATCCGGGGATAACAGAATAGGGAGATGCCATAGGAGGAACGATAATGAGCGAAGAAGTAGTAGAATCGCAAGAAACGACGAAACCGAAGAAGAAAAACAACGAAGCTTGGGAATGGATCAAAGCGCTTGTCGTCGCCGTCATCCTCGCCCTGTTGATCCGCCAGTTCCTGTTCGCCATCTTCATGGTGGACGGAGAATCGATGTGGCCGACCTTGAACAACACGGAACGCCTCGTCGTCAACAAGATCGTCTATGACTTACATAAACCCGAATACAACGACATCATCGTCTTTAAATACCCGGGCGACACGACGAAAGACTATGTCAAGCGCGTGATCGGTTTGCCGGGCGACACGATCGAGATCAAGGATTACAAAGTCTATCGCAACGGGGAAGAACTGCATGAGTCGTTTATCGCGGAACCGACCTCCGTCGGCGAAGGCAACACGTATAAAGTGCCGGAAGGAACCATGTTTGTCATGGGCGACAACCGCAACCACAGCAAGGACAGCCGTGAAGCGACGGTCAGCTATGTGCCGTTCGACCTGCTGATCGGTCGAGCCGAAGTGGTGTGGTGGCCGTTTAGCGCCTTCCGCGTCCTCTAACCGAACCCGAACGAACAAAGGGGGAACAACCTGCATGTCCACCATTCAATGGTTCCCCGGACATATGGCGAAAGCTCGCCGGGAAGTCACGGAAAAACTCAAGCTCGTCGACATCGTGATGGAGCTGTTGGACGCGCGTCTGCCGCTGTCCTCGCGCAACCCGATGATGAACGAGATCGTGCAACACAAACCGCGCCTGATCCTGTTGAACAAAGCGGATCTCGCCGATCCGCGCGTCACCGACCAGTGGATCGAGTACTTCAGAGAACAAGGGGTGCCCGCGATCCCGATCAACGCGTTGAAGGGCGAAGGTCTGCCGAAGGCGGCGGCCAAGGCGAAGGAACTGTTCGCGCCGAAACTGGAGCAGATGCGGAAAAAGGGCATCCGCCCTCGCGCCACTCGCGCCATGATCCTCGGCATTCCGAACGTCGGCAAGTCTTCGCTGATCAATCGGATGGCGAAGAAGACGATCGCCAAGACGGGCGACCGTCCGGGCGTCACCCAGCGCCAACAGTGGATCAAAGTCGGCAAGGACTTCGAACTGCTCGACACGCCGGGGATTCTCTGGCCGAAGTTTGAAGATCCGGGCGTCGGCTTGAAGCTGGCGGCAACCGGCGCGATCAAGGAAGAGATCCTCGACACCGAGCCGATCGCCCTGTTTATCCTGCAATTTATGCAGCAGTATTACCCGGGCATCCTGCAACGTCGGTTCGACTTGGAAGCGGTGTCCGCCGACCCGTTGGAGGCGTTGGACGAGATCGGTCGCAAACGCGGCTATCTGCGCGCCGGCAATGTGGTCGACCATGAGATGACGTGGAAACTGATGATCCGCGAGTTTCGCGGCGGTCAGTTCGGCCGCATCAGCTTGGAGCGCCCCAGCGATTTTGCTGAGGAAACGGAAACGACAGCCGAAAC
>DASTWJ010000086.1:0-4599 GCA_035776695.1 Bacilli bacterium | reverse complement strand
AAGCAGTTCGACCATGTCGTCGCTCTGCTCCCAGATCAGCCATTCCATCTCTCGCAGGCAGGTCTCCCCTTCCCACATCCCGATGTGCAAGCTGGCCGTCGCATAGGAGATGTCTTCCCCATCCGATTCCTCGCTATAGAGCACTTTCGGCTCCAAGCGTACACCGGATGCGACCGCATCGGTCGCATAGGAGGCAACCACGTCTTCGGCGACGGCCAGCACTCTTTGCTCCACCTCGGACAGCATGCTTTCCGTCGCCTCCCACTTGTCCAACACGTCGAAAGCGACCAGTTTGCGTACGTCGAGGCGGTCGAGCGCCCGCTCCATCGGTTCGCGGTACGGACCGTAGCGCTGTTCGATGTGACCCAAGGGGCACAAGGCGAACAGCAGCGAGCCTTTGTGCGCGGAGTAGCCTTGCACGTCCTTCCACTCGATGCGCGCTTGGAAGATGCCTTGGTGCAACTCGCCCGGCCGCGGCGGGAAGAAGGAGACCCCTTGGCGGTCGAAGTAAACCGTCTCGACCCGTCCGGTCCGGCTGTGCTTGTAGAGCGGCGTCACCACGAGCATGTCCAAGGCGATTCCGACGACAAGCCCCAACGCCGTCATCCCGTACCCGCTCCCCCATGTGATCAGGCCGGCGAACACGAGAACCCGGTAGTCCAAGCGCTTTTGCTTGCTGTCCTGCGACGGTTCATGCCGAATCGGAAACTCCGCTACCACTTGATGACGGGCCCGATAGCGGCGTTCCAGCAACAGGCGCCAGATGATGTTGCTCCCGTAGAACAGGCTCCATACGGCCAGATAGCCCAACAAGCCCAAGACCCATTCGATCATGAAACAACCCCCTCTCGTTCCCGTACCGCTTCCTCCACCACGTTGCGCGTCCATCGCTGAAGGTGATCGACCAGCTCTTGTTTGACCAACCCGTTGAGATAGCCGACGTTGCCGTAGGAGTTCCACAACGGGAATGCGCTCTGGTGCAACGGCTCCTCCGTCTCCACGTCGATCAGGTTGAGTTGCAGCCAAGAGCGGGAGTGCTCGTCGAGCAACCGATCGCCCGGCACGTTGCGCATCACGCCAAACTCCGGACGCACCTTGAGGTGTTCCCATTCCGAATGGAACAGCTCCAGCACCTCCCACCCCTTGTCACAGACTTCATCTTCCAGCAAAAAGAAAGCAGGCTCGTCCAGTTGCGCCACCCAGATGCGGTCGGTCAGCTCCAACCGCTTCACGCCAAGGTCATGCAACACATGACGCACCTGTTCATAATCGTGCAACCCGTACTCCGCTTGCAACAGGAGGCGGTCGCCGCGATAGAATTGCAGATAGCCGCCGTCGATGCGGTAGCCGTCGATCACATGCCAACGTACATGCTCCGCCTGTAGCCGTTTCCAGATCGGCCGCACGCCTTGGGCAGGCAATAGGTGCGCTCCCCGTTCGGTGAGCAGGTACGTCTGGGTCAACCGTTCCGCTTGCAAGAGAGTCAGGCGACGAACCGCATACATCAGGTAAGGGAACGCGCCAATCACCGACCACTCCTGCGGGTTCAGCCAAATGAACCACAACCAAACCAACGCCCAGATCAACAGGCCGAAATGGTTGCGGCGGTACTCATAACCCAGCAGCTTGGTGTTGACATCCGAGCTAAAAAGCACACGCTCACGACGGCGAATCCGCTGTTTGCTCCCTTGCCGCACCCATTTGTGAGTGCCCCAGATCAGATACCCGAAGCAAGCCCCGAGCCCCGCCGATAAGAGCATGGCGACGATCCAAGTTTCCGTCATCCCGTTCCCTCCTTTCCTCTTCTACGATCAAACCATAGATAGAGAATAAAAACAATCCCATGCAACCGGTTGGCCGCATGGGATTGTGGATGATGCGTGCGTGTTACTTACGAGTACTGAAGGAGGCCGAGTATACAAACAGTCCCCACAGGAGACCGATCAGTACGAAGGCTCCGATGGCGAAACCGATGAATCCCATACGTTATCCCTCCCTCGTTATTTTTCCAGAACGCCGATACGCTTGCCGCACCATTCGGTGAATTCGCCGACAGAGATCATATCGGTGACCAGCAGGACGATGATCCCGAGGATAACGGTGTACAGGAATACGGACATCGCAGCCGGTACCCAGTTGTTCAGCGACTTTTGGTTGCGGTCGCTGAACAGAATGCCGATCTTGGCGATCATGAACAGGTTCACGAGCACCAAGCCGAATTGAAACACGTAGATGCCCATGTGGGTGGTCCAAGCGGCAGCGCCGAGGCTGTGCGTGTAGCCCATCAGTTTCAGCAACAGGACAGCATACGCGATGAAGGCGAGTGCCGCCAGCCCCATCATCACTTGGAACTTCTTCCACGCGCCTTGGCGGTGGAACGAGCCTGCGATGACGGTGATGAAACCGGCGACGATCAGAACGATCGTCGTAATCGCCGGGAGGTCGGCGTTTTGAGCAAAATCAACAGTGAAATTGTTCGGGGACCACATGCGCAGATAGACGTTCGCTGCGATGAAGGTGCCGATAAAGAACGTGAAGGAGATCAGGCCGAGCCAAGTCGCCAGAACGCCGTCGTTCTTAATACCGTGACCTTCGCGATGCGGTACCCAATCGGGAGCATGATGTGCAGACATCTTTCGATTCCCTCCTCTTCTCTCAAATTAGATCGAAGCTTCGATGATGATCACGATGTTCATCACCGTGAGATAGATCAGCGAGAGCACGAACGATTGACGTGCCCACTTGATATCGTCTTTGACAAAGAAGCCGGACAATGCGTGTGCGAACCAGAGACCGACCAGAACCAGACCGGTGATCAGGTAGGTGTAGCCGAGACCCTCGATCTTGAACAGCAACAACGTTGCCGGGATCAGGGCTGCGATCCAGCGCAGCATTTGACGCTTCGTCACTTCGAAACCTTTGACGACCGGCAAGAGCGGGATGCCGCCTTGGCGGTAGTCTTCGCAACGGCGAATCGCCAGTGCGAGGAAGTGCGGCGGTTGCCACAGGAACATCAGGAGGAACAGCGCCCAAGCACCGAAATCCATGGTGCCGGTGATCGCCGTCCAGCCCATCACCATCGGCATCGCGCCGGAGATGCCGCCCCAGATCGTCGACTGGTGCGAACGGCGCTTCAGCCACATGGTGTAGATCACCACATAGTCGAACAGCCCGACAAGACCGAGCACTGCGGTCAAGAGGTTGATCTGGGTCGCGAGAAGTAGCGTCCCGACGATGGCGAAGCCCAAGCCCATCATGAGCACGGAGTTCGCGGTAAGGCGTCCGTTAGGCAGGGCGCGCTTCGCGGTGCGCATCATTTTCTTGTCCAGATCGCGGTCCCAGTAGTTGTTCAGGCAGGTGCCGGACATGATGACCAGCGCCGTGCCGAGCAAGGTCCAGAGGATCGTCAAGCCGCTTGCCTGAGCGCTCGATGCCAGCCAGAGACCGGCGAAGACGGTCATCAGGTTGGCTACGGTAATGCCGACTTTGGTGACGGAAATAAAATCGCGCAACGAACCGACGCGGTTCAGGTCCGACAAGGGACCCGGTTCCATGATCGGGTTCGACGTGGAACGAGAAGAAGTTGCGTTTGCCATGCTGCAGCCTCCTTGTATGGTGGTTTCTTTCAGGATTGTGTTAGTTCGTGCCTAGACTCACTGTAGACGAGGAAGCGGAATGGGATCGACCCTTCCCTCCTGCTACAGCGCCCGCTGTCAGGTGCACCGTGCGGGCAAAACGAGCGCGCGCACCGATATAGACGCTGAAGACCGTCGTTAACGCAGCCCCGACCATATGGGCGGTGACTACTACGAGACTCAGTTCGGTTCCCAAGGTCACGAAACCAAGCACCATCTGAATGAGGACGACCACAAGGAGTGCGACCGCCGGAGCGAGCAGTACGCGTTTGCGGATGGCTTGGGCCAGCAACCAGATCAGAACGGCCGTTACCATCACGCCGACCATGATGTGGAACATCAGGAAGGCGTTGGCGAATGCATCCGAGGGCATCGTGTATTGGTCATGACTTCGCAGGTAGTCGTTGCGCCCGAAGAGCGCCTCGCCTGCCCCGGTGTGACGGAACAAACCGCCGACCACCACTTGGAACAAAGTCACACCAACCATCGTCACCGCCGGAAAGAACAGAGCGTTCATCTTACTGTCACGCTCTTCATTCGTGCGTCGCGTTTGCAGCTCTTTGCCGCGCACGCTATACGCAAGCAGGATAACGAACAAACTGACCAGGATCATGCCGTTGGTCAAGTCAATCGTCGTCATGTAGCCCGGAAGCTTGAATTTGACGATTGCCGCACCGGCCAAACCTTGAAGCGCGAGAGAAGCGACAATGAAGATCGCCAGCTTTTTCATCAGCGGAGCCTCTTTGCGCTTTCTCCATGCAGTCCATGCCGTGATCAGGATCAACAACCCGCCGGCCGCCGATGTCAGGCGGTGGCCCCACTCGATCAGAACGAGCGGGTCATCAAGCGACGGGATCAGCTTCCCATGACAGAGCGGCCAATCGGGGCAAGCGAACCCCGCTTGCGTCCCCACGACCACGGCTCCAAAGATCATCATCATCAGAACCACTATGGCTGTGACTAA
>DASTWJ010000085.1:0-9452 GCA_035776695.1 Bacilli bacterium | reverse complement strand
TGCGGACGGCGAGGGATGCCGCCGTAGAGCTGCCGGTATCTTTGTTCGATCTGTTCGGGTGTCGGCATCTTGTCGAAGCTGAGGCTGACACCCTTGTATTTGACTGTCATCGCCATAGCGTTAGAGTTCCTCCTCGTTCGGGTTGACTTTGCGCAGATGGAACGCGCCTTCGGGCGCCCCCTGTTCTTCAAATTCGGCCGGCGTCAGGTAGAACGTGGCGACTTCATCCCCAATCTGCATGTCAAACGCATACAGCCAGTCGGATGTGACGTTGTCCTGCGGAGCCAACAACGTTTCCAGTTCGGCGATGGTGGCGTGGGCAAACACGTCCCGATAGGTCAGCTCGATGCCGAACCGGTCATGGATGCGGGTCAGCAATTGCCCGGCGTTCAACGAATGACCGCCGACCGCAAAAAAGTTGTCGTGAATCCCGACCTCCTCCACCGGAAGCAGGTCTTCCCAGATGGCGGCCAACGCCTGCTGGGTCGGCGTGGACGGCCACTCCTTCGCTTCGGGAAGGTCGGTGGCGGCCCGTTCGAGCAAGCGTTTGTGATCGACCTTGCCGTTGCCCGTGAGCGGGAAAGCAGGCAGCGCGATCAGGCGGGACGGCAGCATATAGTCGGGGAGGAAGTCGCGCAACCGCGAGCGCCATTCGCCGTCGGTGCGCGTCGCGTCCGTTTCCGCGAAGGCGATCAACTGCGGCTGATCGGCCGCATCGCGCAGGACGCGCGCGAGGGCATGACGCACATCGCCGAGCTTCAACAGCGCCGCTTCGACCTCGCCCAGTTCGATCCGATAGCCGCGCACTTTGACCTGTCCGTCCGCACGGCCCATGTGCTCCAGTTCGCCATCGGCGTTGTAGCGTGCGATGTCGCCGGTCTTATATAACCGCACCCCTGCCAGCTCCGGCAGATCGGAGTGGCGGAACACCTCGTTCGTCTTCTCCGGGTTGTTCAGGTAGCGCACGGCCAGCCCGGCTCCGGCCACATGGATTTCGCCCGGCACCCCTTGCGGCACCGGCTGCCCGTTGGCGTCGAGCAGATAGACACGCAAGTCGTCTAGCGGTTGCCCGATCGGGCTGCCTTTCCACGGGCGGTGCAGGTCGTCAGGCGACAAGGCGCGGAACGTGACGTGTACGGTCGTCTCCGTGATGCCGTACATGTTGACGAGCAGCGGCGCATCTTGATACCGCTCATACCAGCCTTGCAAACGAGACACGTTGAGCGCCTCCCCGCCGAAGATCACATAGCGCAGATGCGCGTCCAACCGTCCCGGATGCGCAGAGGAAGCGTCCGTCTCCAACAGGCGGTAGAAGGCGGAAGGCGTCTGGTTCAACACCGTGACCCCTTCGTCAAGCAGCAGGCGGCGGAACGCTTCGGGATCGCGTGCGGTGTCGGCGGATACGATCACGACTCGACCGCCGTACAACAGCGCCCCGTACATCTCCCAGACGGAGAAATCGAAGCAATACGAATGGAAGAACGTCCACACATCCCGTTCGTGGAAATCAAAATGTGCCTCGGCCGCATCGAACAGCCGTCCGACGTTCGCGTGGGTCAACAGCACCCCTTTGGGGCGACCCGTCGAGCCGGACGTGTAGATCACATAGAGCAGATCGTCCGCTGTGTGTGCCGTCGGCGGGTTGTCCGTCGACGCTTGGGCCAAAGTGGCGGTCACCGCCAGATCATCCAGCGCCAGCACCGATTCGACATCGGGCAGGAGGCGTTGCAGGGAGCTTGTGGTGAGCAGGACCCGGGCACCGCTATCCTGCACCATATAGCGCAGGCGCTCTTCGGGATAGTCCGGGTCCAGCGGCACATAGAAGCCGCCCGCTTTGACCACCGCGAGGATGCTCACGATCATCTCCGCCGAGCGCTCCAACAAGAGCGCGACAGGCGTGTTGGCCGTTACGCCTCGTTGGCGTAGCAGGTGGGCCAGCGCGTTGGCGCGGGTGTTGACCTCCGAATAGGTCAGGTGCGTATCACCGAAGGTCAGCGCGACCGCATCGGGCACGCGGGCCGCTTGTGCTTCCCAGCGCGACTTGAGATCGAGCACCTCGGCGCTCTTCGTCACAGGCGGGAGCGGCAACAACGCTTGGCGCTCCCGGGCGGGTAACAGCGGCAGGTGGCCGAGCGGCGTGTCGGGCGCTTGCAGCGCGGCGGTCAGCAGTTCGTTCAGGTGTCCGAGCATGCGCTCGACCGTCTCCGCACGGAACAGGTCGGTCGCATATTCGATGGCGAGCCGGATCGTATCGGGCGCTCCCTCCGCTTCCAGCAGGAAGAAGGTCAGGTCGAACTTGGACCAGCGGACATCCGCCTCCAACAGCGCCGTGTGCAACTCGCCCATCGACTGCGGCACATCGAGCGGTTCTTGTACAACCATCACGGAAAAGATCGGATGGCGGCTGAGGTCGCGCGTCGTGACGAGCTCTTCAACCAAGCGGTCAAACGGGTAGTCCTGATGTTCGTACGCAGTCAGCAGCGTCTGTTGTACATCGCGGGTCAACTCGGCAAATGTCATCGCGCTCGACAGACGCGAACGCACGGCCACCGTGTTGACGAACATCCCGACCAACGATTCCAACTGCGCCTCCGTCCGCCCGGCGACCGGTGCGCCGAGGATGATGTCCTCCTGCCCGCTGTAGCGAGAGAGCAGGGCTTGTAGCGCCGCGGTGATCAGCATGAACGGCGTCACGTCCCGCTGCTGACAGAACGCGCGCAACTTGCGCACCGTTTCTGGCGACAGCGTACGCTTGCAAGTCGCCCCGCGGTGGCTTTGCACCGGCGGGCGCGGGTAGTCGGTCGGCAGTTCGAGCAGCGGCAGTTCGCCGCTCAGTTGCTCGTGCCAGTACGCCTGCTGCTCCGCCAATCCACCGTCGGCGAGCCGTCCGTTGTGCCACGCCGCATAGTCCGCATAGCGGATCGTAAGGGCGGGCAGTTGCGCTCGCTCCCCGCGGGTCGCAGCGCGGTAACATGCGCCCAACTCCTCCAGAAACAGACCGTTCGACCAACCGTCAAAGACGATGTGATGCACCGTGAAGACCAGCACATGCTCCCGGTCCGCCAGCTTGACCAGTCGCGCCCGCCATAGTGGGCCGCACGCCAAATCGAATCCGCGGTTCAGCTCCTCCGTATGCAGGTCTTGCAGCAACTTGTCGGACGCGAGATCCGCCTGTGCCGCCAGATCGATCAGGTCCAACCGCACGTCCATCGCCTCGGCGATCACTTGCACCGGCTGCCCGTCGCGGGTCGGGAACGAGGTGCGCAGCGCATCATGGCGCTCGACCACCTGTTCCAGCGCTTGGTTCAGCGCCGCTCGGTCGAGGTCGCCCGTCAGTTGCAACGCAAGCATGACGTTATAGACCGGCAACTCGGGTTCCAACTGGGCGAAGTGCCAGAGGCGCTTCTGGGCGTGAGACAGTTCATAGCTCTCCTGAGGGGGCAACGTGGGAATCGAAGTCCGTTCCAGCGAACCTTTTGCCTCACCCAGCAAAGCGGTGAACGCTTGCAACGTCGGGTGGTGGAACAACTGCTTGGCGCTCAGTTTCACGCCGAACCGCTCTTTCACGCGAGCGATCACCTGTGCGGCTTTTAACGAATGGCCGCCCGTTTCGAAAAAGTGATCCTCCAGACCGATCGGTTGCACCTTGAGCACATCTTCCCAGATCGCCGCCATTCCACGTTCCGCTTCCGTTTGCGGGGGGACGAACGGCGTATGGCGCTCCGCTTCGCCGTCGGGAACGGGCAGCGCCTTGCGATCCACTTTGCCGGTCGGCGCGATCGGGAACCGGGGCAGGACGATCAGATAGCCCGGCACCATGTATTTGGGGAGGGTGTCGCGCAGGTAGGACCAGATCGTCTCCGTCGGGACTTGCCGGCGCAACACGAGGTAAGCGACCAAGTTTTTCTCCTCCTGCGGGTCGGTCCAGGCCAGCACGACCGCTTCCCGCACCGCTTCATGGGCCGTCAGCACCGCTTCGATCTCCTGCAACTCGATTCGATAGCCGCGGATCTTCACCTGATCGTCGGCGCGGCCGAGGAAATCCACATCGCCGCTCGGCAGGTAGCGCGCGAGGTCGCCGGTGCGGTACATGCGGGCGCCCGGGTTCGTCGGGTGGGGCAGGAAGCGTTCGGCGGTCAATTCGGGGCGGTGCAGGTAGCCGAGCGCCAAGCCCGGCTCGCTGATGTACAACTCCCCGGTCACGCCGATCGGCACCGGTTGCTGCCAGCGGTCGAGAATCAGCACCTCGCAGTTGGGCAACGGCTTGCCGATCGGCAGGGTGGTCGGCACCCGCTCGACCGAACGCGCCGACCATGCGGTCGAGCAGACGGTCGCTTCCGTCGGCCCGTACGCGTTGATAAAATGCAGGTGTTCCCGCCAAGCCTCCGCGACTCGCGGCGGACAGACTTCGCCGCCCGAAACGAGGCATTCGAGCGCCGAACCCGCTTGCGGCGACAACTGGCTGAGCATCGAAGGCGACATCACGGCAAAGGTGATCCGCTCCCGTTCCATCAACTGAGCCAACAAGGCCGGATCGACAAGCTCCTCCACGGGAGCGAGCACGACACAGGCACCGCGCACCAAGGCGAAAAACGTCTCCATCACCGACACGTCAAACGAGAACGACGCGAATTGAAGAATCCGGCTGTCTTCATGCATCCCGTACGGCACCGCTTGGGCGATGGCGAAATGGCAGAGACCCTCATGGGAGAGCACCGTCCCTTTCGGTTTGCCGGTCGAGCCGGATGTGTAGATGATGTAGGCGGCATCCTCCGGCGAGTTGACAGAAGTCGGCCGGGTGGCAGTGCAGGCGGCCACCGCCTCACGCCGGTCTTCCCAAGCGAGCACATCGCCTGCGAAGTTGTCCACGCGGGTGAGCAGGTGGCGGTGTGTGAGCACGACGGCCGGTGCGCAATCTTCGAGCAGATACTCGATCCGCGCTTGCGGCAGTTCGGGGTCGATCGGCACGTAGGCACAGCCGGCCTTCAGCACGCCGAGGATGATCTCGACCTTCTCCAGCGAATGCTCCAGCACCAGCGCGACCCGCATGCCGCGCCCGTAGCCTTGGGCTTTGAGGAAATGCGCCACGCGGTTTGCTCGTGCCTCCAGCTCGCCATAGGTCAACTCTTGTCCCTGATAGCGGACGGCCGCACGCGCAGGCACTCTGTCCGCCTGCTCTTCGAACAACTGCTGAATCGGGCAGTCGTCCGGATAGGGGATCGTCTCGCCGCGAAACGAGGCCAGTTGTTGCTGTTCCGGCTCGCTGAGCACGGGAAGGCGGCAAATCGGGGTGTCAGGCGCATGGACGGCCGCTTCCAACAGCACGTGGAAATTGGCCTGCATCCTGGCGATCCGCTCTTCGGAAAACAGGCTGCCGTCATACAGCCAATGCAGCTTCGGTTCATTGCTCCACTCGACCAACACCGCCAGTTCCAGCGACGGAGCGGCAGCAAACCGCTCGACCGATGCGGCGAGGTCTGACGTGCGTCCGAAATACACCGAGAGGGTGGGAGCGGCATCGGCGGTGGCGGAACACGAACCTTTTTCCAAAAGGGTGAGGTCTTGAACCAGCTCGGAAAAGGCGTGTTCGGGTGTCAGCGATCCGTGTCCGGAGAGCAATTCTTCACAGCCCGTATAGCGATAGAGAAAACTGAGGAACGCGGTGAGCAACACGAGGTCCGGCTGTTCGAGATCCGCCACGGAGGGCGGGACGGCCTGTTCGATGACCGGGCCGGGGACAGGTGCGGACTGCACGCGAGAAAACGAGGTCGGAAGCTCGACCACGGGTCGGGAGTGCTGCCAGATGGTTTGCCACAGATCGAATGAGGTGATGGTTTCCATTCCGATACCTCCTGGGTGGTTAGTACAGGTCTTGTCCCTGCTTGGTTTTCATCGCGTGGTAGACCGCATCCGGGACTTTCCACAGGGCGGGGAACAGCGGGGAGACGGTGATGCGTTGCAGGTCGGTGACCGGACGGCCGCGCAAGGAAGTGGGGATGCCGTATTGGGGGCCGCCTTCGCCCGTCTTGGTCGCCGCGTGTTCCATCAGCGCGCGCGATTCTTCCAGATGGGCGAACGCGCCGCCGAGATGACCCCAGACCATGCGCAGGTGCAACTGTTTCCACTCCATCAGCTTCACGTCGAACTGTTGGATGCCGTCATAGACCTGAGCGAGCAGCGCCAGGCGATCCGGCAGCGGCTTGATGCGCTCCGTTTCCAGCCGCAGCATGGCGAGGGAGACCGGCGTGTGCTCATAGCGAGCCAGCGTCTGCTCCAGCGTCGTCCACAGCGCTTTGGCGACCAGCTTCAGGTTGCGCATGCCCGGCGAATCGAACCCGGTTGCGCCTTGCGGGAGTTGGGCGCGCATCCGCAACAGGCTGAACTGGGTCAGCGAGTTGACCATCAGGCGCTGCGATTGGTACGGCGCGTCGGACAGCAGGATGATCCGATCCAGCAGGTGGGTGGCAGTGGCGAAATCGTCTTCGCGCAGGGCGGTGATCACGCGACGGATTTCAAAATGTATCGAGTACCACGCCATCTCCGTCTGCAAATGCTGCACTTGAAACAGCCGTTGGTCGGGGTCGATCAGCTCGGACTCGGGGATTAGCACGTCGAGCATTCTCGCGGTGCCGGAGTCTTCCTCATAGACCGATTTGCGGTCATATTCGAAACGAAGCAGATGCTCCTGCTCGTCGGGGTTCATGTATTTTTTCGGTTGTTCATTGGCGGTGGGTTCCATCGGGAACGCCTCCTTTCGATAGCTAAGAGTTGTTCGACGGCGACAAAAACGGGAACAGCGGAGCGGACATGTACTGTTTCAGGTAGGGCGTGCCGGGCGTGTTCCCGGTACCGCGCTGCGCTCCGAGCATTTTCACGGCGATCTGGTAGTGCATCTTCTTCCACGACACGAAGGCGCGGTCAAACCCGCCGAGGCTCGCACAGAGGCCGGACAACGCCTCGTCCGGTTCCTCGTAAGCGGCGATCAAGTCTTGGAAAACGGCAAATGCCTTGGTTTCATAGGCCTTTTTGATCGCGGGCGTCGAGGTAAAAGCGGCGGAGTTCAGGCGGGCGCGCATCGGGTGAGCGGCCATCGCTTCGATCTGCTTGTACTGCTCCGACTGGATGGCGCTCGCGCCGTCCGTGTAGACGCGAAACGTGCTGAAATTCTCCTTGGTGATCGTCGTCATCACCCGGAAAATCGCGTTGCTCGCCGCGAAGAAGTCGGTCAGGTCGTCGATCACCGGAACGGCAACCGCCGGGGTGCGGTCGAGCAACGCCTGCTGACCGACTTCAAACCCGCGGATCGCCACGTTGAACATCATTTCGAAGATCTGGAGAATGCGTAGGAACAGATATTCGTCATGGATCGTCCAGACGGGCAGGATCGTCAGGTCGATCAACTGACGGAACTCGGCATCGCCTTGTGCCAGCAGCGACTCCAACGCGGTCACCGTTCGTTCGCCTAAAGCGTTCGGGAACGGTTGATCCAGCCGGACCGTCGCCGCCCACTCATCGGTGATCGACGCCAACGAGCTCGACCAAACCGGTTGCTCCGTAAAGCGACGGTAGGTGTCGATCGCTTTGAGCGAATTGAAGACGCGCAGTTTGCGGTTGCGCAGAGAAGTCAGTTGATCGGGAAAACGAGTCTCTTGCCCGAGCAGCGTGCGGCATTCGTAAAGCGCCACATCGGCCAGCAGGAGAAGAAGGTGCTGAACGCGGATCGAACGGCAACTGGAATATTCCGACAATTTCGAAGGGAAGGAGTCGATCAGCAGCTTGATCCCCGTGTAGGACAGGTAATCGTAACGGTCCTGATGCTTGTCGAGCAACGTGGACAAGAACAGGTCCAACCGTTGGCCAAGCGGGCCTTGCTCTCCGTCGGATGCAACGCGAAGAGCTTGTTGCACCTGCTCCAATTCGTCGAGCAAGACGGTGGGGACGAAATGCTTGCCGATCGCGTGAAACGCATTCATCACTTCGCGAAACGGAAAGCGGGCCCAAGCGTCTTGTTCGTCGTGCGGGAGGTCCTTCGACAGGGTTGCTTGATACTGCCGAAGCGTATGGCAAAGTTCGTCAAGCGAATTCGTAGTTGCGAGGGTAAGACCAGTAGACTCTATCATGTGACCACCTCGGATAGAAAAGAATCAGAAGAATAGGCAAATATATAAATCAAACGTACCAGTCTAATAAACCAATAGCAATTCAAAATAGGCTCGTTCCTCTGTAGTTATTCTTGATTTTCTTTCCCATCATATTTATTCCTCGAACAAGGCATAGGAGGTAAAACAAAAAAGGGAAGCGCATCGCAAGATGCACTTCCCTTTTGGGCAAGCAAGGGGGGGCTGAGTCACCCTTAGACCCGTTCGGCCTTGGTGATCTCCCATTTGAGCATGTTGTCTTCCGGGGCCAACCGACGCAGACCGACTTTCTCCAGCACGCGGATCGAGCCGGTGTTGTCGTCAAGGCACTCCGCCGTGATCTTCACGATGTCCGTTTCGCGGAAGCACCAGTCGATCAGCGCGTTCGCCATCTCGGTCGCATAACCACGACCTTGGTATTCGGGGACGATGCTGTAGCCCATGTCGGCCGTGCCTGATTCATCCGGACCGCCTTTCAAGCCCATATCGCCGACGAGTCGGTTCGTTTCCTTCTCGAGGATCAGCCCATCCCACACGGGGCGGGAAGGATCTTCGGCCATGCCTTGCGCGATCATCGGCAGCACCTCGGCAAAATCAGGGTTCGGCCAGTTGGCCGGAACTTCGGCTTGCAGCAGCTCTTTAAGTTTCTGGCGATCTTCGATAGTTGCTCGCACCAATTCCAGCGTGAAAGGAACCATGCGCAGGCGTTCGGATTCTAAAAATAACACGATGGAGCTCCACCTTCCGTTACTAACTTAAACTAGGATACTTGATTTATTCTACAGGGTTGCCTACAGGGTGACAAGTCGCTCGACTTCTTTATATATAGGAACAAACAAAAAAGATAGGCACGTACGAAAAGGGCGTATGGGAACAAAAAAGGGAGCATGACGAGGCATGGTGTGGCAATATCGTTTTGAGCGGGGAGATTTGTTTCGCTTTGTATGGCAAGCGAGGGGAAACGGAAGGACGAGCGTGGTAAGATTGTTTCTGTCGCCGCGAGAGATGCGGTGATGAGGAAAAGATGAGTCGCCAAAAATTACTAGGTGACAAACGATCAACACTGTGGTATATTAATTTAGGTCGCCGGTTGAACCGCAACGAACAACAGGCGAGCAAGCCGATTGATCCTTGAAAACTAAACGAGTGAAACGAGATCGATTCGAGTCAGAGTACAAACTTTTATTGAGAGTTTGATCCTGGCTCAGGACGAACGCTGGCGGCGTGCCTAATACATGCAAGTCGAGCGAAGCGGAGAGAGCTTGCTCTCAAAGCTTAGCGGCGGACGGGTGAGTAACACGTGGGTAACCTGCC
>DASTWJ010000084.1:0-17433 GCA_035776695.1 Bacilli bacterium | reverse complement strand
CAAAGTCGACGTGTTGAACATGATGTCCTGATGCACACGAAGCTCAACATCCTCCAGACACTTTTTCACAAAATCGGGCTCCGGCATCGTTTCCAAGAAATTGCCGCCGCTGGTGTAGAAGAGTCGGGTCTTGCGCTCATGCCCCTCCGGCAACTGGGTATTTTCCAACGTCACCCCGACGATGTCACCTTGCCACTGCGGGATCTCGAAGCCCCACAACTGTTGCAGACGGTCGATGTTCTTCGGCTCAAACTCCCCGCCCGGCAACGAGAACGGATCGGCGCCCATCTCCCCCGACCCTTGCACGCCGGAATGGCCGCGAATCGGGGTCACGCCACAGTGTTCGCGGCCGAGGAAGCCGCGGAGCATGGCGAGGTTGGCAACTTGGGAGATGTTGTCCGTGCCGAAGCGGTGCTGAGTCAAACCCATCGACCAGATGAAGATGCCGGACTTGGAGCCCGCGAGGAGCACGGCGAACTCCTTCATCCGCGCTTTGCTCAAGCCGGACGATCGTTCGAGTTGCGCCCAGTCCTGTTTCTGGACATGCGCTTTTAGCTCTGCGAAGCCGTTGGTGTGGTTGTTGATGAAATGGTGGTCGATCGCGGAACCGGGGCGGTTCTCCTCCATCTCAAACCAATGCTTCATCACGCCGTTCATGAAGGCGATGTCGCCGCCGATGTTCACTTGGTAGACATCGTCAACGATCTTGGTGCCAAACAGGGCGCTTTCCGCGATCGACGGAATCCAGTACTTCTCCATCGACGGCTCGCGGTACGGGTTGATCATGATGATCTTGGTGCCCGCTTTTTTTGCGGCGTACATGTACTTGGTGGAAACCGGTTGGTTGTTCGCCGCGACCGAGCCCCAGAAGATCAGGACATCGGTGCCGATCCAGTCCTTGTAGTTGCAGCTTGATGCGCCGATGCCGAGCGAGCGTTTAAGCGCCGTCTTGCTCGGCGAGTGGCAGATGCGGGAGGCGTTGTCGATGTTGTTCGTGCCGAGAAAACGGGCGACCTTGCCTGCGGTGTAGTAGACCTCATTGGTGATGCCACGGGCGGTCAGGTAGAAAGCCATCTGCTTCGGCGAAATGCCTTTCATTTTCGCGGCGATGCGGTTGAGCGCTTCGTCCCAGGAGAGGCGGGTGAACTTCCTCTCCCCCGGCTTGCGGGACAGCGGGTACGGGATGCGGCCGAGCTTGCGCAGTTCGGTGCTGTCGAGTTGCTGCAGCTTCTCCACGTCCTCCAGCCACTTCGGGTCGATGGCGGGCATCGTGTTCAGGCGCAGGACGTTCAGGCGGGTCGTGCAAAGATGCGGGCCTTGGAGTGTCCGGTCTTGAAGACCGGCCACGCCGAGGGCGCACCCGTCGCATACGCCTTGGGTCAGGATGCGGTAGGCGTAGGGCAGGTTGTCTTTGTTGTCGTAGATCACTTTCAGCGTGTCGCGGATGTGCTTCGGCTTGACTTTGCCAAGCCCCATCGGCACCCAACTCGCCCAGAGCGAGGGTTTGGGGTTCGTATGTAATTTGATAGGACCCGTATGCTTCGTCTTTCCCATCAAGATCACCTCTTGTTTTCTAGTAGGCTTGCTTATGAAATCGCTTACTTTTGCTATAATGGAAGTATACAACAAAACTAGGAGCGATGGGTGTAGACGATGAATAAACCGACGACGAAGACGCGGAAGATTTTGCGGTATGCGCAAGGCGTGGCGCGTGAAACGGAAGATCTGGTGGTGACGGAGTACCCGTTGACCGTCTTTTTAAATGAAGAGGAATTTGCTACGCTCGTTTGTACGCTTCAAGATATCGAGGACTTGGTGATCGGGTTCTTGGCCTCGGAAGGCGTGTTACGGGATTTTCGTGATGTGAAAAAAGTGAGTGTCGATCCGGAGCAAGGATTTGCCTACGTGGAGACGCATCAGGTAAGGAAGTTGAATCAGGAGCTGTATTCGAAAAGGTATATCACCTCCTGTTGCGGGAAGAGCAGGCAGGGGTATTATTTTTACAACGATGCGAAGACGGCGAAGGACTTGCGTGGAGTCGAGCTGTCGATACCGTATGACGATTGCTTTCGCCTCATGCAGGCATTGCAGGAACAAGCGGAGACGTTTCGCAGCACGGGAGGCGTACATAATGCCGCCCTGTGTGATCTGAATGGTCCGCTCGTGACGCGGATGGACATTGGGCGGCATAATGCCTTGGATAAGGTATATGGGTATGGATTGCAGCATGGGGTCGACACGGCGGATAAGATCATCGCCTTCAGCGGGCGCGTGAGTTCCGAGGTCCTGCTCAAAGTCGCGAAGATCGGTTCCCCGATTCTGTTGAGCAAGTCCGCACCGACCGAGCTGGCGTTGGAGTTGGCCGAGGAGCTGGGGATCGCGGTTGTGGGTTTTGTGAGGAGAGATGGGTTGAATGTGTATACGTGTCGGGAGAGGATTGTGGAGTCTTAAAGTGCTAAGGGCATAGACAAAGCAATCAGAAGTTGACACCCTACCTGTGTTCAGGAGTCAACTTCTGTATTTTTGTTCGGTTTCTTCCGAGAAGCGGTTGTCGCTTGCAGGCCTTACACTTGCACCCCTTGCCCCTGCAAGGTCGCCATCGTCTGTTCCGACTTGCTCTTGTCAAACTGCCCTTCCCACTTGGAGATGACGACGGCAGCCAAGGCGTTGCCGATGACGTTGACGGCGGTGCGGGCCATGTCGAGGATGCGGTCGATCCCGGCGATCAGGGCGAGACCTTCGACCGGCAGACCGAACGAGCCGAGCGTCGCCAGCAAGACGACAAAGGCCGCGCCGGGCACGCCCGCTAACCCTTTGGAAGTCAACATCAGCGTCAGAACGATCATCACCTGCTGCCCGATCGACAGGTCGATTCCGAACAACTGCGCGATAAACACCGTCACTAACGACTGGTACAGCGACGCACCATCCAAGTTGAACGAGTACCCCGTCGGGATCACGAACGAGGTGATCGCACGCGGGCATCCGAACGCCTCCATCTTGGAGATCAATCGCGGCAACACCGTTTCCGATGAGGCTGTAGAATACGCCAGCAACAGCTCGTCTTTTAGCAGCTTGAACAGGCTGAAGATGTTGACCCCGACCATCTTCGCGGTCAACCCGAGCACCACGAGGACGAAGAAGATCATCGCGGCGTACACGAGCACGATCAGCTTGCCAAGCGGCAGCAAGGAAGCCACCCCGAACTTGGACACGGTGACGCCGATCAGCGCGAACACTCCGAACGGCGCGACTTTCATGATCTGATTTGTCATCCAGAACATCGCGTCGGCCACCGCTTGGAAGAACGAGACGACCGGCTTGCCCTTCTCCCCGATCGCCGCGACCGATAGCCCCAGCAGGACGGAGAAGAAAATCACGGCCAGCATCTGCCCTTCCGCCAGCGACCGGATGATGTTCGTCGGTACAAGACCGACCAGGAAGCCGCCAAAAGAATGCGTTTCCTGAGCCGTCGCGACATACTTTCCGATGTCCCCTTGGCTCAACTGTGACATGTCCAACCCGGAACCGACCGGGAACAGGTTCGCCGCCAGCAACCCGATGACGAAAGCCAGCGTCGTGATGATCTCAAAATACAAGATCGTCTTACCCCCGAGCCGCCCGATCCGCTTCACATCTCCGCCGTTCGCCACGCCGACGACCAAGGTCGAGACGACGATAGGCAGCACGATCATCTTGATCAGATGCAGGAAGAGATCGCCGATCGGCTTCAAGTAAGTCGACACGTGCGGATTTTGATAAAAGATCGCCCCTACCAGAATCCCCAGCAGGAGACCGATCAGAATTTGCCAAGCCAAACTGATTTTTCGCAACGTATGATACACCTCTCTGTCAATCAATTCATGATGTCTAATGCTATCTATAGTAATCCCATCGGAAATACGTGTCAATAGAAAAAACCCTCATATCCAAGTCGGATACAAGGGTTTTCCTCGACCATCAAATCTCCGTTGTCGTTATTTCCCTCTTCCTTGCCAACAACAAGTTTGCAAACTCGTCCGCCGGCAGCGGTTTGCTGAAGTAGAAGCCCTGCATCTCATCACAACCGTTCTCTCGCAAGAACTCCAACTGCCCGGCCGTCTCGACGCCCTCGGCGACGACGTTCAGTTGCAGCGAATGACCGAGCGTGATGATCGCCCGCGCGATCTGGGCATCCTCTTCCGCATCGGTGATATCTTGCACGAACGAGCGGTCGATCTTGAGCGAATCGATCGGGAACTTCTTCAAATAACTCAAAGACGAATACCCCGTGCCAAAATCGTCGATGGCGATGGTGATGCCCATCTCGCGCAGCTCCTCAAGCGTCGAGATGACCTCCTCCATGTTCTCCATCAGGATCGTCTCCGTGATCTCCAACTCCAACCACTGCGGGTCGAGTTTCGTTTCGCTCAACGCCTGTACGACGCTCTCCACCAGATTCCGATGCTGGAACTGGCGAGCGGACAGGTTGACGGCGACGCGCATCGGCGCGAACCCGGCGTCTTGCCACGCCTTGTTTTGACGGCAGGCGGTCTTCAGTACCCAGTCGCTGATCGGCAGGATCAAGCCGCTCTCCTCCGCCAGCGGGATAAACGTCCCCGGCGAGATAAAGCCCAGTTCCGGATGCACCCAGCGAATCAGTGTCTCCATCCCGGTGATGTCTCCCGTCTGAATGTCCACTTTCGGTTGGAAATGAAGCACCAGTTCATCCCGATCGATCGCCTTGCGCAGGTGGTTCTCCAGCGTCACGCGCTCCACATCGGTCGTGGCCATGTCCGGGTTGTACACTTGGTGGTTGTTGCCGCCCATGCTCTTCGCTTCGAACATCGCCCGATCGGCTCGCTTCAACAGCGTATCCATATCGTCGCCGTCTTGCGGATGAACGGCGATCCCGACGCTGGCGTTGACGAACAGCTCGTGATGGTTGACCACGAACGGCTTGGACAGAATCTCGATGATCGACTGCGCCACCTGCTCCGCTTCCGCCACCTCTTCCAACTCGCGCAACAACACGGTAAATTCATCCCCGCCCAGTCGCGCCACCATGTCGATATCCCCGACACAGCTTTGCACGCGTGCCGCCACTTCCTCCAACACGCGATCCCCGGTGTTGTGCCCGTACGTCTCGTTGATCAGCTTGAATCGATCCAAGTCGAAGAACATCACGGCAAATGACCTCGTGCCATCCGACGCCTCCAACGTCTCCGTCAAGGTACGGGTGAACAGACGACGGTTGGCGAGTCCGGTCAGCTTATCGTGAAACGCTTGGTATTGAATCTGCTCCTGCTTGTACTCCAACGCTTCCGTATAGGTCTGGAGGTTGTTCGACATCACGTTCATCCGGTCGGCCAATAGCCCCAGTTCATCACGTCGCATATGCGGAATCCGCGCGGTAAAATCCCCTTCGGCCATCTGATTGACCTTGTCGAGAATCTGCTTGACCGGGCGTACGATAAAGCCCGCCAAATAAAAGGAAGCGCAGAAGACGACGACGAGCAAAGCGATCGAGATCAGCGTGTTGCGCAACAACTGCTGGTTGAGCGCATCTTGAATCACCTTGTAGTCGGTGACCACGCCCAACACGTAAGGTTGATCCTTGTCATTGACCGGGATGAAGCTTTTGATCACTTTCGTCCCGTTGACCGTGGTCGTGTAGCCGATCCGTTTCTGCACGTTGTAGGCGTTTTGGACCGATTGGACGTCACGCTTGTCTTCCTTGTAGTCATACGGCCCGAAAAAGACGGGACGATCGCCCAATTCCACATACTCCTGCCCGTTGTGCTTGGTCAGGATCGGCGGCTTGCCGAACGCCTTCGGGTTGAAGCCGGTGATCTCCAACAACACCCCGTTGTGTTGCAACGTCTTTTCGATGATCGGTTGCGGCCCGATCAACTGGTCAAACGTCAAGATATGCTCGTCCCGCACATACGGGTTGATGATGTAATCGGTCGTGCCATCGTAATAGTACCCCCACTTGTCCACGCTGTCCGGATCGGACGAGGAGACGTCGATCGGCCCCGACCAATAATGCTGCAGCTTCTGCCCCTCGGGGATGTCGACGTTTTGCTTGTCGAGCAGTTCCTTGAACGCGTCGTACCAGTAGCCCCATTCCTTGGTACTCAGGTTGATCTCGTTGGGATCGGACGATTTGACGCCGACGATGTCATCACCTCTGCGCTGAAACAGCGTGATCTCGGAGATGCCGATTTTGGCGGCCAAGTCGCGCAGTTCGTCGTTGGTGACGTTCTCCGCCTTCGGATCGAGAGCCGATTCGGCTACAAGCGCCGCCGTCCGCAAGTCCTGTCCGATCAGGTCCTCCACATATTTCGACCCGACGCGCGAGTGCTCGACCATGATCTGCACTTCTTTGGCAACCAGCTCCATTTGTTTTTGCTGGTCCTCGATCATCATGTCTCGTGTGGACGCATAATACAACCCATTGTTCAGCACGAGGATGACCGTGACGATCAAGGAGATAATCAAAGCCAATTTTGTCTTGATTGACAAGGGTGTTTCCCCCATTCCCGCATTGTAAAGGATAGACCGAATTATAAATTATCTCTAATAAGTCAAATATTCGACTTCGCTCTACAGACATTTCGACACCCGATAAAGAAATCCTCTTTTGATTTCAAATCAGATTCGTTCTGTTGGAGTATAGGTTTAACATCTGACTGCCAGTTAGTATCACTCCAAAGAAAAAACACCTCCAACAACTAAACGGAGGTGTAAATCCAGATTTTGCTACTATTGAGCCGTATACCCACCGTCGATGACCACCGCCTGCCCGGTGATGCCTCTCCCCTTCTCCGAGCACAGGAAGACGGCATAGTCGGCGATCTCTTGCGGGTCAAGCAGCCGCCGCTGCGGGACGAGCGGGTAGATCACCTCGGCGAGCACGCTTTCCAGCGGCACTTGACGCGTGCGAGCGAGGTCTTCCAATTGGTTGCGGACGAGCGGCGTGTCTACATAGCCGGGGCACAGCGCGTTGACGGTGATGCCGTGAGCCGCCCCTTCGAGCGCCGCGACTTTGGTCAGGCCGATCACGCCGTGTTTGGCACTGTTGTAAGCCGCTTTCCCGGCGAAACCGACCAAACCGTTGATCGAAGCCATGTTGATCACGCGCCCGCCTCCCTGGGCCTTCATCAGCGGGAACGCGTGTTTGATGCCGTAAAAAGGGGCGGTGAGCATCACGTTGAGCAGCAACGCGAATTTGTCGGAGGGGAATTCCTCAATCGGTGATATGTATTGCAAACCGGCGTTGTTGATCAGGATGTCGAGCCGACCGTACCGATCGACCGTTTGCTGCAACGCGGCTTGAAACGCTGCTTCGTCGGTGACATCGCACGGGATGGCGAGGGCCGAGAGGTTTTCTCGCTTCAATTCTTCGACCGCTTCGTGGCAAGCGTCGGCTCGCAGGTCGGAGAGAACGACATGGGCGCCTTCTCGCGCCAAGGTGCGGGCGATCTCCAGCCCGATGCCGCTGCCCGAGCCGGTGATCAGCGCCACTTTTGGCAAAAGGGTCTGTGTCAAGGCATGTACCTCCTTCTGAAAAGAGAAGAAAGTGGAGCGAGGCAAGCCTCTCCCCACTTCCCCTTTTTCAAATGCGGTGTTCTGTTAGTGCGAGGTAAAGAAGTTCCACATGATGCGCGTGGCATCCGGCCCATACGGGTCGGTGTAGGAGCCGTTGGACGAGCCGCCGGACCAGGCGTGCTCCATGCCGGAGACTTTGTAGTACTCGATCAGGCCGCTGCCGTTTTGGTCTTTGTAGACGTAGTGGGTGTAAGAGCGACCACCGGTTACCGTGCCGCTGGTCGTGCTGTCGGCGGTTGCGTTCATCGAGTCATTGTTGCTGCCGTCGTCGATGTAGTCGTTCGTCTGCGCCCACTGGCCGACGACCTGTGTGGCGTTGATCGGCGCAACAGCCGAGTCGGACGTACCGTGAAAGACGATGACCGGCATCCGGCGCTTGTTGCTACCCATTTCGTAGTAGGCGTCATAGCCGGTGCTGTCGGGGCTGGGGCCGCCGTAGCTCATCGCCGTGATCCCGCCGCCCGCCGTGTTCGCCGCGTTGTATTCGACACCCGCCGCAACGCCGACGCCGTGGAACACGTCCGGATAGGTCGCGCCCATGATCGTCGCCATCGCGGCGCCTGCGGACAGGCCTGCGACGTAGACCTTATTGTTGTCGATCGCGTACGCGCCTTTCACTTGATCGACCATGCCCTTGATGATCGCCGGTTCCCCGCTGGCTCGATGCTGGTTGTAGTCGTAGAACCAGTTCCAGCACATGTTCGGGTTGGAGTAGACGTTCATCTCGGGGTAGAGCACGAGAAAGCCTTTCTCTTCGGCCAAGTCGTTCATCCGCGTCCCCGCTGCGAAGTCGTCCGGGTCTTGCAGACAACCGTGCAGCATCACCATGAGCGGTACGGACGTACCCGATTGGTAGCTGCTCGGGACGTACACTTTGAACCAGAAGTTGCTGCCGTAGTAGTATTCGCTAAAAGTGCCGGCCGCCGCGTGGGTGGTCGGGGTGAAGCTCACGCCGATGAACAGGCTGAACATCAGGCTCAGAGCCAAGATCACCGAGTTCCACTTCCACCAAGTCTTCCCCTTCATTGCAGATTCCTCCCTTTCTCTGTGTGTTTTAATTTACTGAACTTTCACAAATATTTTACATCCACAGGGTTACAGGAAGGTTACAAAAAGGGGACGAGCACGACTAGCTCAGATGTTCGGCGAAGCGTACGACATCGGCGACAAACCTTTCCGGCGCTTCGACATTCGGCGAATGCCCGACGTCTTCATACGTCACCAGTTCACTGCCGCGGATCGCCTGTTGCGTGCGCTCCATCATGTCGAGCAGGATCAAGCTGTCCTGCTGACCGTAGAGAATCAGGGCCGGGATGTCGCGCTCCGCCAACTTTTCGCGATAATCGGCGTGGTTCAGCGACTGGTAGTGCGAATACATCGTCGGGCCCGCCACCATCGCGTCATCGACCAACTGCTCGAAGTACTCGCCCGTGGCTGCCGTCGGCACCATCGCCGCCAACGCCATTTTCATCAAGTTGCGATCTTGGATCATCTGCTGCAACAGCGGGGCGCGCTCTTCCGGCGTGACAAACCCTTCGGCCGGAGCGGAGTTGAGCAGGACGATGCCTCGCAACCACTCCGGGTCCTGTACGGCGATATCCATCGTGATCGAGCCGCCGAGGGAATGCCCGACCACGATCACATTTGCCAAGCCGAGGTGTTCGGCCAAAGCGCGCACATCGGCGCTGTGTTGCTCAATCGTGTTGCCCTCCTCCGGCCGTTCGCTCTGCCCGCAACCGCGCAAGTCGACGCGGACGACGGTAAAGCGCTCGGCGAGCGGTTGCCAGACACGATCCCACCAGCGGGCGGAGGCGACGTTGCCGTGGATCAACAGCAGCGTCTGCTCCCCCGCTCCCGCTTGTTCATAGTGCATCCGGAATCCGTTGATCTGTTGGTGCGGCATACCTTATGACCTCCTCGAATGGCGTAGCGACATCCATTTGTCGCGAATCGTACCGATGATCCCCTTGGGGAACCAGATCACGATGATGATATAGATGATGCCGAAAAACATCATGTACCGCTCGAAGATCGGCGAGACGCCGGACAGCGAACTCAGCCAATCGTGAACAAACGTAATCACGCCCGAACCGAACACGGCGCCGATCAGGGTGCCCGATCCGCCGATGATCGTCATCAGAAGCGCGTCGATCGTCCTGTCCAATCCGAGCACCGAGGTGTTGATGTAGCGTTGGAACAGCGCCCACATCGCACCCGCCAATGTGGCGACCACGCCGGAGATGACGATGGAGGCGACTTTGTATTGGAGCACGTTGTAACCAAGCGACCGGACGCGGTGTTCGTTTTCGCGGATCGCCTGCAGCGTGCGGCCCAACGGCGAAGACACGACGCGGCGCAAGAACAGGTACATCACGGCGAGAAAGAGCAGCGCGATGTAGTAGAACGCCAGCCGATCATGGAAGATCTTTGGCACCGGGATGTAGGTGAGCCCGTCGTTGCCGCCGGTCAACGTGTTCCATTTCTCCGCGATGATGAACAAGAGCTCACCGACGGCGAGGGTGACCATCGAGAAGTAGACATCCTTGACGCGCAGAGAGAGCACGCCGACGAGAATGCCGAGGACGATCGAGAGCACGATCGCCAGCCCGACCGCCAGCCAGAGCAGCCCTTTGTCTCCCGTCTTGGCCAGGAGAATGCCGACCGAGTACGCCCCCACCCCGAAAAAGATCGCATGGCCAAAAGAAACGATGCCCGTATAGCCTAACAGCAGGTCGTAGCTCATCCCGTACACCGCCATGATGAACACGGTGATCATCATCGACAGCAGGAATTTCGAGTCGGTGACAAACGGCAGGATCGCCAGCGCGGCAAGCAGGATGACGAGCAGGAGTTTGTTGTTGAAAAGTCGTTCACGCATCGCCGATCACCTCCGTGCCCCGAACAGCCCTTGAGGCCGTAGAATTAAGACGAGCGCCATCAGCGCGACGTTGACCGCCACCGCCGCTTCCGGCAGGTAGTACGCCATAAACGTCTGGGTCAAGCCGACCAACAACGCGCCGACCGCCGCCCCGATGAAGTTCCCCGTGCCGCCGATCACGACGACGATAAACGCGTTGAGCTGGTGGGTCATGCCGATCTCCGGCACGATCGAACCGAACATCGGCCCCGCCACCACCGCCCCGAACGACGCGAGCGCCGCTCCGAAGGCGAAGACCAGCGAGAACACCTGCTTGACGTTGATGCCAAGCGCCTGCACCATCTCCGGGTCTTGGACGCCGGCGCGGATGATGATGCCGTACTTCGTGCGGGTCAAGAGGAGATGCACCCCGATCAGGACGAGCAAACCGACGCCGATGACGAAGATGCGATAGATCGGGAACAGTTCGCCGAGGATCGGCACCGTCCCCTGCAACCAAGTCGGCGGGTCAAATCCCAGGATGTTCGGCCCCCAGATCGCCTTGATGCCTTCGGTCATCACGATCATCAAACCGAGGGTCAAGAGAATCTGCGCCACATGGTTCCCATAGAAGGCCCGGATGAATACCCGCTCCATCACCCAGCCGATCACAAACCCGGCCGCCGTGCCCGCGAGAATCGCCAGCAGGAAACTGCCGGTCGACGTGTACACCATCCAGCCGACATACGCGCCCCACGCGAAGATCGCGCCGTGCGCGAAGTTGAGGACGCCCATCAGACCAAAGATCAAGGACAGTCCGACTGCGATCAGGAAAATCAGCATGCCAAGCGCCAATCCGTTTAGGAGCAGGCTCAGAAACAAAGCCATCAGATCCCCACCCCCAAGTACTTTTTCTTCAACTCGTCGTTGCTTTTAAACGCTTCCATCGTATCCTGATGCACGGTGCGCCCATCGTCGATGATGAACACATCGTCGCCGATACCGCTCGCCATGAGGAAATTTTGCTCGACGAGCACGATGGTGGTGCGTTTCTTCAGTTCCAAGATCGCTTCCATCACCTTCTCGACGACGATCGGAGCCAGCCCCTTGCTCGGCTCGTCGATCAGAAGCAGCCGGTTGTCGTTGACAAAGGCGCGGGCGATCGAGAGCATTTGTTTTTGCCCGCCGGACAGGTTGCCGCCTTTGCGCTTCCAGGCGATCTTCAAGTCGGGAAACAGCTCGAGCAGCAATTCCTGTCGCTCCCGAGTCGCATCGTCCGCCTTGCGAACGGCGATCTTCATGTTCTCCTCGACGGTCAGGTCGGCGAAAACGCCTTGGTCCTCCGGCACGTAGCCGATGCCCTTTTTCGCAATCACGTGGGTCGACTGACCGTGGATCGATTCCCCTTCGTAGGTGATGCTGCCTTCACGAGGCGGCGTCAACCCCATGATCGAGCGCAGCGTGGTCGTCTTCCCCGCTCCGTTGCGGCCGAGGATGACGGTGACGCGCCCTTCTTTGACGTCGAGGTTGACGCCTTGCAGGATGTGGTATTGGCCGATAAAGGTCTGGAGGTTGTCAACCTGTAACAGTGTCTTCATAGAGACCTCCCAAGTAAGCCGATTGCACCAAGTCGTTGTTCATGATCGCTTCCGGCGTGTCGTCCGCCAGCAACCGCCCGTTGAACAGGACGGCCAGCGAGTCGGACAGGTCGAGCACGAGGTCGATCTTGTGTTCGATCAGCAAAATCGTGTGTTCACCCGACGCTTTCAGCTCGCGAATCACCTCAATGATCGCCGGCACCTCTTCGACCGCCATGCCCGCCGTCGGCTCGTCGAGCAGCAGCAGCTTCGGGTCGAGAGCGAGCAGAATCGCGATCTCCAGTTTGCGCTTGTCGCCGTGCGAGAGGTTCTTCGCCAGTTGCTCCGCTTTGGCGCTCAGATGGACTTTGTCCAACAGCCGGTGCGCTTTTTCTTCCAAGTCGCGAAACTTCCCGTAGTGAGCAAACAGCCGAAAGCCTCGTCCGCTCACCGCTTGTGCGGCGATGCGCACATTCTCCAGCACGGTGAGGTTGGGAAATACGTTCGTGATCTGAAACGACCGCCCGATGCCGAGGCGCGTCCGCTTGTGGACGGACAAGTCGGAGATCGTCTTGTTGTCAAAAAGCACCGTGCCCGCCGTCGGCTTCAACTGCCCCGAGATCAGGTTGAAAAAGGTGGTCTTGCCCGCACCGTTCGGGCCGATGATCGACTTGAACGTGCGCGGCGCCAGTTGGAAATCGACCTCGCTGACGGCGACATGGCTGCCGAATTGGATCGTCAGGCCGCGCGTCTCGAGGATCGGGTATTGTGGTTGTGAGTTCGTTTGCGTCATGGGGTGTCACCTCCCGATGTAGAAAGGGCCCCGCCGCCGGCAGGGCCTTTGAATCCGCTTTCTTGTTGCGCCTGATTACTTCACCGTGATCGGCGGTGCCGTTTCTTCCGGCGACATTTCCTTCACCAAGGTCGGCACGAGGTAATCGAAGCCGTCTTTCTTCTCCAACTTGACGATGTACATCGGTTGGAGCGCTTGGTGGTCTTCTTTACGGAAGGTGTAGTCGCCCTTCGCGCCGTGAACGGTCAGACCTTCGAGTGCCGGGATCAGCTTGTCGGCATCGGTGCTGCCCGCTTTCTTGATGCCTTCGACGATCGCGATGCCTGCGGTAAAGCCGCCTGCGGTGAACAGGTCAGGTTCGCTGTTGTAGTCCTTCTTGTGGTTCTCCACCAGCCAATCGTTCGCTTCGTTGTTCGGCAGGCCGTAGTAGTAGGCGGTCATGCCTTGCAGGCCTTCCGCCGCATCGCCCATCGCCTTGATGCCCGGGATATCCGGAATGCCGGTGGTGATCTTCATCTTCTCGTTGATCTTCAGCTCGTTGATCTGCTTGAACAGCGTCGCACCGCCGGAACCCGCCCAGGAGACGAGCAGCACGTCAGCGCCCGACTGCACCGCTTTTTGCAGGTACGGGGTAAAATCGGTCGTGTCGAGCGGTGCGAACTCTTCGTGAATCACCTCGCCGCCCGACTTGGTGATCGCCGCCTTCCAAGATGCCGCACTCGACTTGCCGAACACGTAGTCCGGTGCGAGGTGGAAATAGGTCTTGCCGAGGTTGTCGACCGCGTATTTCGCGCCGGTCGCCGCGTCTTGGGCGAGGTTGCGGCCGGTGCGGAACACGTATTTGTTGAACGCGGAGCCGGTGATCTCGTCGGCTGCGGCCGGGTCGACCATGAACACTTTTTCATACTCTTCCGCCAGCGGCGAGATCGCCATCGCGACGGCTGAGGAGGCGGTGCCTTGGAGGATGTCGACTTCGTCTTCCTCCAGCAGTTTGCGCGCTTTGGCGATGCCTTGGTCCGGCTTGCCTCCGTCATCTTCGATCAGGAGCTCGATCTTGCGACCGTCGATCTCGTTGGTGCCGCCGGTCGCGTATTTGATGCCGAGGGTCAGGCCGTTGATCTCTTGCGTGCCGTAGCCTTCCAACGCACCCGACTTCGAAGTGACGACGCCGATCTTGATCGGTTCCTTGCCCCCCGCCTTGTCACCGTCGTCTGCTTCCGTACCGGTACTGCTGCTGCAGGCGGTCAGGAACAGGGATGCGGATAATACGGAAATGAAGCCCAATTTGCTCCACTTGCTCTTTGCCATTCGATGATGCCCCCTTGAAATTGTCTCTCTGAAATTTTCGTGAATATTGTGTGTTCATCTTATCTTGGAGACGTTACAGAGGAGTTACACAGGCCGCTAGCCCCACTTCACGACGCAAGCGTCCCACGCATAGCCGATCCCGGCGCTGACCAGCACCACCAGATCGCCCGGTTTGATCCGCCCCGACTGCAACCCGAGTTCCAACGACAAGATCTGGTCACATTGTCCGATGTGACCGTACTCGCTGAGGTAGTAGGTCTGCTCGTCGCTCAGCCCGAAGTGCTTCAACACATGCTCATGAGCGGAGCGTTTCATATGCAGAATCGCGAGGTAATCGATGTCGCTCGGCGCGTACCCGCTCTTGGCTACGGCACGCTCGATGACGGTCGTGAAGTTGTGCATCGATTTCTGCTCCAACCGCTGCTTCATGCCTTCGGGGTCCATCACGTCGAGGTAGTTCAGGCGCTGTTCGATCGCCTCCGCCGTGATCGGGTGCTTCGTCCCCCCCGCCACTACAGCCACGTCTTCGGAAAAAGAACCGTCGGTGATGATCTGGCTGGCGAGCAGTTGGTTCTGGGCGTGTCCCTTTTGCAAAATCACCGCCGCCCCGCCCGCCGCAAGGTTGTACATAAAGCGGGTGCGCGGGTTCGAGTAGTCGATGAAATCGCTGTTGCGATACCCGCCGGCCAGCAGCACCGTCCGGATCTCCGGGTCGGCGATCATCATGTCTTTCGCCACTTTCAGCGCCATCACCATCGTGCCGCAGCGCTGTTGCAGGTCGAACGCCCAGGCGTTGACGGCGCCGACAGCCTCTTGCAGCTTGATGCCGGCCGTCCACAGCGGGTATTCCTTGTGCTCCTCACCGACGTACAGCACGAGGTCGATCGCTTTCGGGTCGAGGCCGCTTTTCCGAATCGCCTCTTCCGACGCCCAGATGCCCATCTGACAGGTATGGTCATCCGGCCCGGGAATCGTCTTGCGCGTGAAGCCCATCTTCGTCTCGATGATCTCCTGCGGAATGCCGCTCTGTGCCGCGATCTCGGCGCTCGTTTCATAATGAGACGGCACATACAGGCCGGTGCTGACGATCCCGATCGCCGGTTGTGTGTTCGTCATATCTGGTTGCCCCTCTCTCTAAACGGAACGCGCCCCGGACATACCGTGCGGGCGCGTTTGTTGATCCTTATCTTAGCAAGTGCGGGTTGCACGGCTGTTACACAGAAGTTGCAGCCTGCGAACGCCGCACATAGCGCTGGTAGAGTTTCGTCGTCGCTTCCATCGGCGCGAGGGCGAGTTGTTCCTGCAGCTGATTGACACATTTCTGATACGTCGCGATCACCAGCGAGCGATTGCCCAGTTGGTGGTAGGCGGTCATCAACAGGCGATACCCCGCCTCCCAGCAGGGGTCGGCGGTCAACAGTTGTTCGCCACACAGGATCGCTTCCTGCAACCGGCCCGCCGCCAGATGCAATTCAGCCAACCGCTCTCTGACACGCAGATACAACGTGTGCAACCGCTCACGCTCATCGAGACACCAATCGAGATACGGCTGGTGTTGCAAAAAGTCACCCTGATACAAATGCAGAGCCGCCTCCAAGTCCAGCGTCGCCTGCTCAGGTTCCCTTTCTTTGACCAACCCTTTCTCCGCCAAGTCGCGAAACTCGTGTGCATCGATGTGGACGGCCGGATGTTGCAACAAGCGATACGCGCTGTCCACCCGCTCGATGAAAAAGGAGTCGGCCCGCGCCTCGCGATGCGGTTCCAGCGCGTTCGCCAACGCGTTCATCGCCACTTTGAAATCGCGGCTGGCCGTTTTCTCATCCCCATCCGGCCAGAGCAAGTCATAGATCTCATCCCGCTGCACCAACTGACCTTGTCGCGTGAGCAGCAGTTGAAACAGTTGGCGCGACTTCTCCCGCTTCCATTCCTTGCGCTCGATCTCTTCCACGCCTCGGTAGACTGTGAAGTCGCCGAGGGCACAGATGCGGAGCGTGTAGCCGGGATGCTTGGTCAGCCCTTTGCACCCGAGATGGCGCAACATCCGCTCGGCACCCTCCAAGCCCAATTCGTCACGCGCCGCGATCAGAAAAGGTACCGTGACCTGCAAGTCCCGCGGCCCGAACAGCGTGCGTTTGCGGAAAAGGTCTTCATACCCGTTCGTTTCGACCGCCGCCAGCAAGTCGCGTACCGTGCGGGCGAACTCTTCGCGTCGCCCTTGGCGATGGTAGAGCAGGGAGAGCCAGAGCTGTACATTCGCAGACAGAAAAGCATCCCCGCAAACCAAGAACCCGTCCGCCGCTTCCAACAGCCACGGCAGCGCCTCCTCATCCTGCCCCCACATCGTCCAGATCGCCCCGCAGGCGAGGCGCACCATGTTGGCACACCAGAGATCGTGGACGTTGAGCGCCAGTTCGAGCCCCATGCGCCCGTAACGATCCGCCTGTTCCAACTCGCCGCGCAAGCCGGAGGTCAGGCACATCCCCATCAACGCCTCCACTTTCCCACGCTCCACCTGCAGCCCTTCGCTCATTTGGATCGAGCGGCGGTAATACTCTTGCGCTTCTTCCAAGTGGTCGGCGAGGAACCGAGCATGGCCCAACCTCATATAGCCGACCGCTTCCACAAACGGGGAACGCAACGTCTGACCGGTCGTGATGCCTTGGCGAGCGTGATAGTCGCTCGAAGCCGTCTCGCCGAGGAACGCGTCGATCAGGGCGAGGAGCAAGTGCATTTCCCGATGCGACCTCGGGATGCGATGCGTCGGGTCGCTGTCCGCCAATTCGCGGTCGATGATCTCCCGCGTCAACCGCTTCGCTTGCGTCAATCGTCCCGTGCGCAAGCGGATGCGGATATCCAGCTCGTCACAAGGTGTCGCCGCAATCAGTTGGTTGGCGCGAGCGACTAACGCGATCGCTTCCTGCAGGTTCCCGCTGTTGGTGTGATTCTCCGCAAGCAACCGCAGAATCTGCGACGTCTCTTGCGGGTGATCGTCGCCGAGGATCTGCACCGCTTTTTGCAGCCATTGCACCGCTTTGCTGGGCTGAATCGTATCGAGATACACTTGCGCCTGCCCGCGATAGACCAAGGAACGCCCCAAATTGTCACCGCGCTGTATGTACGCCCCTTCCGCCAGCGTGTACCAATGAACGGCTTCCGTGAAGCGCGAGGACAACCGAGCGACTTCCCCGCGCCAGTACAACAGCTTGGGGTACTGTTCCAGCAGGTCGCTTGGCAACAGGTCGATCCAGCGGCGCATCATTTCCAACCGCCCCGCCCGCAACAACTCGTCTCCCGCCTGCAACAGC
>DASTWJ010000083.1:0-5733 GCA_035776695.1 Bacilli bacterium | reverse complement strand
ATGGTCAAGGTCGTCTCCTGGTACGACAACGAGTGGGGTTACTCCAACCGCGTCGTCGACCTCTGCGCCTTCATGAACGCGAAAGGGCTGTAATTGTCAGCAAGGGTATAACACATTTCGCAAAGATGTTGGAAAAAAGTATGGCAGATTGAGCGAAATCGGTTCCACCCTTGGGCAAGATTTGGTAAAATCAATACGAACTTGGCAAGTGAGGAGAATGAGCGGAAACATTCTCCTCATTTCCTATGAGTGGACCGAACATACTTTTACATAAGACAACAGACAAGCGGAGGTTGTAAACTCTCATGAACATGAACAAGCAAACGGTGAAAGATCTCGACGTCAAGGGCCAGCGCGTCTTCGTCCGCTGCGACTTCAACGTGCCGCTCGACGGCGACAAGATCACCGACGATACCCGCATCGTGGCGGCGCTGCCGACGATTCGCTACCTGATCGACCAAGGGGCGAAAGTGATTCTCGCCTCCCACCTCGGCCGCCCGAAAGGCGAAGTCAACGCCAAATTCTCGCTCGACCCCGTCGCCGTGCGCCTCTCCGAACTGCTCGGCAAGAACGTGGAAAAAGCGCAGGATTCGATCGGCGATGCGGTCAAGGAACGCATCTCCCTGCTCAACGCAGGCGACGTGCTCCTCTTGGAAAACGTGCGCTTCCACAAAGGCGAGGAGAAGAACGACCCCGAGTTGGCGAAAGAGTTCGCCTCTCTCGCCGACCTCTATGTCAACGACGCATTCGGTGCCGCACACCGCGCACACGCTTCCACCGCGGGCATCGCGCAGTACCTGCCCGCCGCAGCCGGCTTCCTGATGGAAAAGGAAATTCAGTTCCTCGGCAATGCCTTGGAAGACCCCGACCGCCCGTTTACCGCGATCATCGGCGGGGCGAAAGTGTCCGACAAGATCACCGTCATCGAGAACCTGCTCAGCCAAGTCGACCAGTTGATCATCGGCGGCGGCATGGCGAACACGTTCCTCAAGGCGCAAGGCTTTGAACTTGGCAAGTCGCTGGTGGAAGAGGACAAGCTCGATCTGGCAAAATCGCTGCTGGAACGCGCCGAACAGGAAGGCGTGATGGTGTTCCTGCCGGAAGACTTGACCGTCGCCGCCGCATTCAAAGCGGATGCGGAACACAAGACCGTCACCATCGAAGAGGGCGCGCCTACCGACTGGATGGCGCTCGACATCGGCCCGAACACGCAGAAGACGTACGACCTCGCGATCGTCCGCTCCAACACGGTCGTCTGGAACGGCCCGATGGGCGTGTTCGAAATGGACGCATTTGCCAAAGGGACCGACTCGGTCGCGCATTCCGTCGCCAAGTGCAGCGGCACGACGATCGTCGGCGGCGGCGATTCCGTCGCGGCTGTCGAGAAGTCCGGCCTCGCCGACAAGATGACCCATATCTCCACCGGCGGCGGCGCGTCGCTCGAATTCCTCGAAGGCAAAGCACTGCCGGGCATCGTAGCCCTCAACGACAAGAAATAAGGAGGCGTTCTCGTTGCGTAAACCGATCCTCGCAGGCAACTGGAAAATGCACAAAACAGTCTCGCAAGCCACTTCGTTTGTCGAGCACCTGCACGAGCTGTTCAAAGGCGCGGAGGAGATCGACACCGTGATCTGCGCTCCGTTCACTTCGCTCGCCGCTTTGGCGGACGTCCTGCAAAACACCGGCATCAGGCTTGGCGCACAGAACCTGCACCAAGCGGAAGAAGGCGCCTACACGGGCGAAGTGTCCGCGCTGATGCTCAAAGACCTCGGCGTCGACTACGTGATCATCGGCCACTCCGAACGCCGTCAGTACTTCAACGAGACGGACGAAACGGTCAACGCGAAAGTCCACGCTGCCTTCAAACACGGCCTGTTGCCGATCGTCTGCGTCGGCGAAGACCTCGACCAGCGCAACCAAGGCGTGACCAAGCAATTGGTCGAATCGCAAGTCCGCGCCGCGCTGGGCGGTGTCTCCGCCGATGACGTGACCCGCCTCGTCATCGCCTACGAACCGATCTGGGCGATCGGAACGGGTATGACGGCGACAGCGCAGGATGCGAACGACGTCTGCGCTCACATCCGTCAAGTGGTGTCCGACATGTACGGCAAGGACAAAGGCGATCTGATCCGCATTCAATACGGCGGCTCCGTCAAGCCTGACAACGTGGTCGAGCTGATGTACCAGCCGGACATCGACGGCGCGTTGGTCGGAGGTGCGAGCCTCGACCCCGGCTCGTTTGCCAAACTGCTCGACGGCGCACGCCGTTAAGTTGGAAAGGGAGGAACCCGACGATATGGCCAGCATCAAACCTGTCGCCCTGATCATCCTCGACGGCTTCGGCTGCCGCAAGGAGACGGAGGGCAACGCGGTCGCGCAAGCGAACAAGCCGAATTTTGACCGTTATTGGAAGACCTACCCGCATACGCAGTTGACCGCCTCGGGCGAAGCGGTCGGCCTGCCGCCGGGGCAGATGGGCAACTCGGAAGTCGGTCACTTGAACATCGGCGCGGGGCGCGTCGTGTACCAAGACCTGACCCGCGTGTCGAAGTCGATTCGCGAAGGCGAGTTCTACGACAACCCCGCGTTTCTCGGCGTAATCAACCACTGCAAGGAAAAAGGCACCGCTCTGCACCTCTACGGGCTGGTCTCGGATGGCGGTGTGCACAGCCACATCAACCACCTGATGGCGTTGCTCGACCTGTGCAAGCGCCATGACCTGACCAACGTATTCGTTCATGCCTTCCTCGACGGGCGCGACGTAATCCCCGGTTCGGCGCGTCGTTACATCGCCGACCTGAAAAAGCGGATGGAAGAGCTCGGTGTCGGTAAAATCGCCACTGTCCAAGGTCGCTACTACGCGATGGACCGCGACAAGCGCTGGGAGCGCACGGAAAAAGCATACCGCGCGATGGTCTACGGCGAAGGCCCGCAGTATGACGACCCGATGGAAGCGTTGGAAGAGTCGTATCAGAAGTCGGTGACCGACGAGTTCGTGATGCCGACCGTGATCGTCGGAGAAGACGGCCGGCCGGTCGGACAGATTCGCGACAACGACGGCATCATCATGTTCAACTTCCGTCCCGACCGCGCCGTGCAGATCTCGCAGGTGTTCACGAACAAGGACTTCCGCGGTTTCGACCGCGGAGACAAGTTCCCGCAAGACCTGTACTACGTGACGCTCACCAAGTTCTCCGAATCGGTCGGCGGCTTCGTCGCTTACAAACCGACCGACCTCGACAACACGCTGGGCGAAGTGCTGACCCAAAACAACAAGGTGCAGATCCGCATCGCCGAGACGGAGAAGTTTCCGCACGTGACCTCGTTCTTCTCCGGCGGTCGCGAAGACGAGTTCGAAGGGGAGGAGCGCATCCTGATCCCGTCCCCGAAGGTCGCGACTTATGACCTGCAGCCGGAGATGAGCGTGTATGAAGTGAAAGACGCCCTGCTCGAACGCCTGAGCCAAAACGACGTCGACTTCCTCGTCCTCAACTTCGCCAACCCCGACATGGTCGGCCACACCGGCGATCTGCAAGCGGTGATCAAGGCGATCGAGGCGGTCGACGAATGCCTCGGTCAAGTCGTGGACAAGATTTTGGAGATGGGCGGCGTCTGTTTGATCACCGCCGACCACGGCAATGCCGACGTGATGATCACGGAGAACGGCGAACCGTGTACGACGCACACGACCAACCCGGTGCCGTTTATCGTGACCCGGGAAGGCGTGACCTTGCGCGAGGGCGGTATTCTCGCCGACATCGCTCCGACCGTGCTGAAGCTGATGGAACTGCCTCAGCCGCAGGAGATGACCGGCAAGAGCGTCGTCGAGTAAGTCACAGCGAACCTTTTTCCAAAAACGATCGGTACAAACTCTCTACATACACAAAGGAGTGTTTCTCGTGAGCATTATCTATGACATCCGCGCGCGTGAAGTGTTGGATTCTCGCGGCAACCCGACTGTCGAAGTGGAAGTGGAACTCGAATCCGGCGTGATCGGCCGTGCGATGGTGCCGTCCGGTGCCTCGACCGGTGCGTATGAAGCGGTCGAACTGCGCGACGGCGACAAAGGTCGCTACCTCGGCAAAGGCGTGCTCAAAGCGGTGGAGAACGTCAACGAGCACCTCGGGCCGGAGATCGTCGGCATGGACGCGCTGGACCAAGTGGGCATCGACAACTACATGATCCAGCTCGACGGCACGGAGAACAAAGGCAAGTACGGCGCGAACGCGATCCTCGGCATCTCGATGGCGGTGGCGCACGCGGCGGCGAACCACCTCGGCCTGCCGCTGTACACCTACCTCGGCGGCTTCAACGCGAAGACGCTGCCGGTGCCGATGATGAACATCCTCAACGGCGGCGAGCATGCGGACAACACCGTGGACTTCCAAGAGTTCATGGTCATGCCGGTCGGTGCGGAGACGTTCCGTGAAGCGCTGCGCATGGGGTCGGAGATCTTCCATTCCCTGAAATCCGTGCTCAAGTCCAAGGGCCTGAACACGGCGGTCGGCGACGAAGGCGGTTTCGCACCGAACTTGAAGTCGAACGAAGAAGCGCTGGCGATCATCTCCGAAGCGATTGAAAAAGCGGGCTACAAAGCGGGCGAAGACGTGATGTTCGCGCTCGACGTGGCGGCGACCGAGATGTTCAAAGACGGCAAGTACCACCTCGAAGGCGAAGGCGTGACCAAGACGACCGAAGAGATGGTGGCGATGTACGAAGAGCTGGTCAACAAGTACCCGATCATCTCGATCGAGGACGGCCTGTCCGAAGACGACTGGGACGGCTGGAAGCAGTTGACCGAGCGCATCGGCGACCGCGTGCAGTTGGTCGGCGACGACCTGTTCGTCACCAACACCGAGCGTCTGGCTACCGGGATTGAGAAGGGCGTCGGCAACTCGATCCTCGTCAAAGTCAACCAGATCGGTACCCTGACCGAGACGTTTGACGCGATCGAAATGGCGAAGCGTGCCGGCTACACCGCCGTCATCTCCCACCGCTCCGGCGAGACGGAAGACGTGACGATCGCCGACATCGCCGTGGCGACCAACGCGGGTCAGATCAAGACGGGCGCACCGTCGCGAACCGACCGCGTGGCGAAGTACAACCAACTGCTGCGCATCGAAGACATGCTGGACTACACCGCGAAGTTCGGCGGTCGTGCGGCGTTCTATAACGTGAAGAAATAAAGGCGTGTCTCGTACAGGCCTGTGACGTGGAAAGAGCCTTTCGCCGGCAAGCGGAAGGCTCTCTTCATGAAAAACGGGGGAGAGAAACAGGAGGTTTCGGGGAAACATGTTGACGTACGACATTATCGATTCAAAGCTTCGGGACGTGAAACTGCTCGACAGCGAGCAGGTCGTGGCGGCTGTGGAGGACGTGATCGCCCGTTTCGAGCTGGACGCCAAGCGCACGACCCTCTCGACGTACAAAGGGTCTGTCCACTGGCACCTGAAACAAGGCAAGAAAACCGGGTTGCTGGAAGTGACCTATTGGCCGCAGAACGGGCAGCTCTGGGTCGACATCCACGACAACCGGCGCAAGGAGTGGAATCTGGAGCTGATCGTGCCGTTTTCGGAGGCGCTGGCCGAAGCGTTCGGCGGGAAAGTCGTTCTAAAAGAGGAGCCGCTTCTATAAACTGTGTGAACACGTCGGCACCGCTTCATTTCTTGTCAACCCCTCACCCCCTGTGCTACAATAATCGATAGTAGTGCCCTGCGGACAATCTTCTCCGCA
>DASTWJ010000082.1:0-41259 GCA_035776695.1 Bacilli bacterium | reverse complement strand
ATTCCCCGCTGTTTCATCTCTTGAATCATAAAGAATTCCCCATTCTTGACCATAATTTCTCTCCTCTCGGAGAGATTGTCCGTTGGAAGTGGGGAATTTTCAACCGTTTATATTGGGGATTTTACAACCGTTGTCCACACCGAGGATTCGATATGCCCTGCCGGTTGATTCATGGAACTGCGGCAGGAGGACTTTGGCTTTTTCCGCAAACGCCCAGGCCGCTTCCATATCGTCGTTTTCTAGGTAGATGGTCGCGATGTCTGTATAAACCCGACCCGCTTGTTCCTTCTGCTCTCTTTGCTCGTAGAGCTTCACCAGATCAAGCAGTTCTTCAATGGATCGCTGTGCATCTACCTTGTGACGCTTTAGCATGATTAACTGACGCTGGCATTCGCGTTGGGCTTCTTCATCTGCCAGTACATCAACAATGGCGAGTGCCTTGGTTGCGTATTCATCAGCCTTTGCAAAATCCCCTTTGCTGAAATAAGCATCTGCGAGTTGGAGATATGTGCTTTTACATAATTCAAGATCGCCACTAAGATACGATACCGCTTCCTCGTAATACCGAATTGCCTCTCCTACCTTGCCGATCTCACGATTTACAGAGGCGAGTTGAGTAAGAATTTCGCCATAGATTTTAGAATTTTCGACACCCAGTTTCTCATACTCCGCCAACGCACTTTGTGTATAATGCAGGGCTATCGGAAAATCTCTTTGTTTCCAAGCAACCTGACCCAACATAATCAACGCAGCAATGACAGAGTGCTGGTCTACTTTTAAAGCCGCGACTTCCGCCACTTCGGTAAATATTTTTGCCACTTGTTCGTAGTGTCCAATTGCAAAATGGCATCTGCCCAAGTTGAGCCGAATGGTCTCCTCCGGGACTCCGGTGAGTTGCGTATCTAAAAGCCCCTCGAAAATCGGAAGAGCCGACTTATATTCTCCTGACTGCATCATGGTCAAGGCCATTTTGTATTTGGCTGTGTTCTCCATGCCCAAGTCAACATCTCTCAGCAAGGATTCGAGTGGTACGTCCAGTCTGACAGCTAATGCGGCGAGGACTGCGTAAGATGGATACGCTTTGTCCGATTCGATTTGACTTATCATGCTTGCCGTGACAAGACCTTTGCCTAATTCTCCTTGCGTGAGTCCTTTCTTTAAGCGAAGCTCCCGAATGCGTGAGCCAAAAGACAGAGGGTACGACGACATCTATAGATCACCTCGTTTTTAGAATTGTGTGCGTTGTAAATAAATAGAACACAACATTAAGAAACTCACTCTTACAAGGCGATTCTATTAGATTGGACTTTGCCAAGGAATAAAAAAGAATCTGGAGATCAGGACAACACGTTTAGCAAAATCAAGACAAAATAAAAGACCCCTCAGTTCCCTGAGCGGTCAATGTTCAGCCTAATATGCTTATTTCGATTCGTGATCCGCAATCAAACTTGAAAATACTTCTGCGACATCGGGTCGCCGCCCTCTTCAGCAGCAACAAGTGTCGGTGCCATCGGATCGCCGCCTTCTTCAACTGCAACAAAAGAAGAACCACTCATGATAACGCCACCGAAAAATGCGGAAAGTGCAACCATTGCCAACCACTTTTTCATTACTTATTCTCCCCCTGTAGACAAGCGAAATTGGTCATGGGAACGGCATAGTATTTCGTTGGCTTTCTCCGAAACGTCCAGTGCCTCCTCCAACATACCAAGTTCGCGATATGCTTTCACAGACAATTTTAGAGAGTCAGCCGCATCCCTACCGTAGCCCATTTTACCAAAAAACTCAGAGGCTTTAAAGGAGAACGCAATACAGTCATCCAGCATTTTAATAGTGAGCGAATATTCGGCATACGCCTGATAAACAGTGGCGAATCTAAAATTGTTCTTAGCTTCACGCTCAGTAAACAACCCCATAGCGGAACGCAATAAGTTCCCTGCTTCCTCAGTCTCCCCCTGCCTGAGATGCAACTTCGACATTCTCGCGTAAGAATAAGCCAATCGTGCAGTATCTCCGGCTTTCTCAAACCCACTCGCACACTCCCACAGTTCTTCGATTGCCCGTTTGGGATCTTTTTGAGATAAGATCGTGAAGGCGTAAGATTCTCTGACTCGCCGTGCTAACCCCAGTATATTTAGTGCCTTGAATAAAGCCTGGGACTCGTTGAGATACACCTCTGCCTTCTCGATCTCGTTTCGGTTCCGGCTCGCAATTCCCAACTCAAACAGAGTGAGAGCCAGCCGTTTGGTGTCGGAGATGTTGTCAAAAAACGCTTTTGCTCTCGAAAGCAGCTCCACCGCTTCCGCATGACGTTCAATCATTCGGCAAGCCTTACCAAAGTTGTATGTGATGCGAGCAGCCGTAAGATTAAACTCCGAAAATCGTTGAGATAATTGATACGCCCGCATGTAATGGGCATGGGCTGTAGCGATTTGAGACAAAAAGTAGTATGCAGTTCCCAACTTGTCATAGAGCGTTGCCATGAAGTGATCGTCCGATTCTCGCTGTTGCTCTAAGGATTGCTGGAGTCCAGTCAATATCTCGACGGCTTGCTCGGCCTTCCCCGTTCGCATCAGGCATTCAGCCTGCAACAGTGCAAGTTCACGCTTTTGATACATCAGCAAGTCGTCGCGGCTTTCGAGTTCATCGAAGATAGAGAACGCTTCGTTGTATTCCCCACGCTCAATGTATACCTTCATAATTTCGAGTTGTACTTTGACATCGAGTTCCTTGGCTTCATCGACCATAATCTCGTGCAACGGTACGGAGAGCCTTTCCGCAATCTTTTGCATAAAATCAACAGACGGAAAGTGTTGGCCGTTTTCAAGCAAACTGATCGTCTGACGAGAACAGATGCCGTCTGCAAGTTCATCCTGAGACAGATCGCGTTCTTTTCGATATACTTTAACCCTTTGTCCGATTTTCGCATATGTATCCGTAAGCATAATGCCCACCACCCTAAGCAATATATAAAATTAACAGAAACAATTATAACAAAAATCACTCGTATCTTGTATGTACTTTTCAAAAAAAAGTAAGTTCCTTCTAGGAAAAAGTAATAAAAAGAGGCGAGAGCAACAGAACTCCACTTCGCCCCTGTTCTTAATCTGTTCAGATTACTATGCGTAAATAAGAGATCGCAGAGGCTATACAAGAGCCGATGCGTGCCAACGGCAAATATTATTTCTAGTTCTCATTAGTTCTTGTTACGTTAGTTCTTGTTAGTGTGACGTATACGTCACGTAGTAAGTGTCACACGGCGAACGTCACATGGAGAGGCCCATAACGATGTGAAGTAGTAGTCGATTACAAAACAACAAAATAACCGAATGAGCCCACGAACTGAAATAATCGAGCGTAAATTCCGCACAACAGCCACACCACAAATCTGCTACCGCTTGGGGGCAAACAGAGAAAAGACCCGTCCATTGGACGAGTCCCATCTTTTTAATCTCGATCTAGCATAGCAGCTTTATGCTTCTCATGCTCAAAAAACTCGTCGTGATAAGGAAGGAGGTACGTAAATGCAAAGCGATTTGGTGCGGCCTGAATACGCTTTATCAGCTTCGCCTCCTCCAATTCCTTTAGCCAGTTCAGAACAGTTCGCTTACTACAATCGAAGAATCCTTCGATCCTCTGCACAGAAACCCGTAGTTCACCGGTTTCCCAGTCGGCATGTTTCGCGAGGAAAAGATATAGCCTTACAGCGTTCCCTGACACATTTTCTCTTCGCACGATCTCAAGAAACTCATCGTAGTAAATCTGCACGAAACCTCGCCTACCCATAAGCCACTTTCGCCAACGCTGATGCTGTTCTCTGAGAGCTTCCTTCTCCAGACGGTATTCTTCTTCAGATTTGTATCTTGGAGTATTAGCGTTCACGTCTGTTGTCCTCTGGGTTGATGCTTAGGGTAAGCTGAACGCCGTCGCCTGTAATGGCGAACTTTACCGTCGGCCGGAACAACTGAAGGAAGAAAAGAAGCAACAACAGTTGCGGTGATACATCAGAGTACTCGGTAGCACTCTGCAAGACTTGAATTACAGTGTCAGTCGTCATCTATCTCATCCTTTCTAGGTCGGCAAAAACGCGAAAGGAAGATGCTTTTTTGTAGCTCTTGTGGTAAAATACTGATGTCAATGTTTTTATTTAAGGACGGTTTCGGGAGGGTAACAACCTTTCGCAAGCCGACCTTTTTTTTTGTTTTTCCCGCCCGTCTTTGGAACTATTATACAGTGTGAATTTGGATAATACAATACCCCTCAGAAAGAGGGCAACAAAAAGTTGCACCCAAGTATTTAAAAGAGTGTTGTTCATGATCTTATAGTTCAAAGATCATTAGGCTATCGTAACGGTCTTTTTCTTGCACTATATCATGATTCCAGGAAACACCATAGCTACGAAAAGGGGCTCCTATTCGGCTCTGTATTGCTTTTTCAATCCCTGTGGGTACTTATACCGGCCGAGACGTATAAAAACGTCTGCATCAGGCTTCTAGAGCGTCTGTTAGCATATAATTTTGGATGCCGCCTCACAAAAGTGATATGTGTTTCGAGTTGGTACGGGAGTCGCGACCGACTTGCTCGCTCTATTCGGGACTTACAGAAGCGGGGTGTACATCTTGTATCCATCACGCAAAAGATTGACACATCATCGGCTATGGGCAACTCGTACTCTCCATGACCGGAGCGAATCAGAGCGTGGAGCATACGATGAGACAGATCACAGATGCGGTAGGACTTGGATTCGATACGCTTTTTCGTGATATACGTAAGATACAACAAGGCAAAGGCGAACAGCCTTTCGTCTTGTTCTATGTAGAATTATGGGTTATGTGACCCGTCCCCCTGAGCTTCGCAGAGGCTCGTCCACCAGAACGGAGAAGCGGCTGTTTACACCCCCTATGGAGATCTCCGATTTCGTTAACGAATGTAATGCGATCATTAGTCGCCTAGTACCCGAGAACCCTTGATACGTCATGATTATGCGATACCTACTCGTCGAACTCTGCGTTTACACCACAAACGGTTTGCATTGCCCATAATGTTGAAAATGACCGTGTAATTCCTTTTTTCTAGATACCTTGTCCAGTTAATACTGTCTGTGGTAATTTTATTCCATTAACCTTAAAGGAGGATTTGGTATGGAGAAACGTAAATTTGAGGTAAAGGCATACAAGGACGGGCAATTTGTTTCATCAGTAATGATCTATGAGGAGTACCAGTCGGAGGCTGAAAGTCGTGGGTATGATATCTTTAGAAACCAATTTAATGACGACTTTGATTCTGTCGTAGCTGTAGAAATCGAACATGATAATGATTTTTAAACGAGGATAGTCAACCCTCTCCACATGAATTAGAGGCGAAATAGCTCAGCTGCAAACAGATACATACTGTCCATACCATGATTTATGATGGAGAAAGTGTGTCTTATTGCGTAAACCAGACAGCCGATCGCCACCACCCATTCGCCGACGCGAACTTTTTTGTTCATGGCGAGGGGCAATGTTTTACAGCGTTTGGGAGGTATGACTTTCAGAATCGCGAGGTCGGACCCGTAATCGGTGCCGACGACTTCGGCGAGCAATCCTTCTTCTTGGTCGAAGAGGCGCACGTAAATTTCATCGGCGTTGTGGATGACATGTTCATTCGTCAGAATGTAGCCTCGCGGGTCGAAGAAAAAGCCCGTGCCGATGTTCATGGTGTTTTTGCCGTCGTTCTCATCTTGGGAGTCAAACAGGCCCCAGGGGTCTTGCCGCCGTCTGGAGGAGGATCTGCGCTCTCGTTTGACGACTTCAATGTTGACGACGGCGTGTTTGTAACGGTCCACGATGTTCGGGATGTTGCCGGCCGACATCCGGCCCACTGTGCGCGTGCCTTTGGTTGCCGGTTTTGCCTTTTTCGTTACGCGTGCGCGTTGGTTCCCCTTTTTCACACGACTCACCTCGTACCCTCATCGTATGTACAACCGCACAGAGGCGGTGCATCGATCTTTCGTCGCGATGACAAAACGGGCTCCTGTGCCGCATAGACATGTAGTGACAAGTTCTTGGATGGGAGGAAATGGCGGTGGAGATGTTCTATGCCATCCCCGCTGCGCTGGGGCTTGGCGCGTTGCATGCGCTGGAACCCGGTCACGGCAAAGGGGTGATGACGGCGTATCTGGTCTCGTCGCGGGCACGGTTTCGCGATGCGGTCTTGCTCGGGTTTACGTCGGCGGTGTCGCACACGCTGTCGATTTTGTTTTTGGCGTTTCTGGCGACTACGGCGATGCAATACGTGTTGCCGGAACAGGTGGAAGCGTGGCTCGGATTGGTATCCGGGGCGATCATCACGGTGATCGGTCTGCGCATGGTGTACCAGCGGCTCAATCCGCCCGTGGTGTCGCTCGGTGGCCTGCGTGGGGAAGGTCGGGGAAAAGCGTACGTGTGCGCGCATGGGCATGTGCATCATGAGGTGGCGGTGACGAGTCATGAGCGGCATGGGTATGGGCATCAACATGAGCATGCCAATCACCATGACGGGCACGCACATGATGATGGAGCGCTCATCTCCGGAGAGGGAGCAACCAGCAACTCGAAACGCCACCTTTTGACAATGGGCGTGTTGACGGGCTTGATCCCCTGCCCTAGTGCGTTGGCAATCCTGCTCGCGGCGATTGCAAACGGCACGATCCCCACCGGCGTCGGCTTGGTGGTCGCGTTCTCACTTGGCGGCGCCATCGCGCTCTCCACGCTCGGCATCCTGATCCTCAAAGCCGAACACCGCGTCCGCGCCTTGGAACGCCGCCGCATCGGCGACCTGATGGCCGGTCTCAGCGCCTGCCTGATCGTTGTGATCGGCTTCCTCGTAACGTATGAGTCGTTGATGAAGCTCGGGTGGATGTAAGTCACACAAAAGGCAACAAAAAGAGGTACTCCCTTTACGGACAAAGGAGTACCTCTTTACGTTATCTCGCTACATTCTTTCGATTAGCGCTCGCCTTCGCGATCCCCGAAAGCCAACTCCACCAAGGTGCGTACGCCGAAGCCCGTCGCGCCGCGCGGGTTCAGGTCGTTGCTGCCGTCAACGTCGCGAGAGACGGCGGCGATGTCGAGGTGGACCCACGGGGTGGTGCCGACGAATTCGCGCAGGAACAGGGCCGCGGTGATCGAACCGCCTTCGCGACCGCCGGAGTTTTTCAGGTCGGCGGTTTGCGAGCGCAGGTTCTTCAGGTAGTCGTCGATCATCGGCATTTCCCAAGCCCGTTCATGGGAGCGGTGGAACGCCGCTTTCAGTTCGTCGGCGAACGCGCTGTCGTTGGTGAACAGGCCGCAGATCGCACGCCCCAGAGCGATGTTGATCGCACCGGTCAGCGTCGCCAAGTTGACCACTTGCGTCGCGCCCATCTTGCTGATCGCGTAGTGCAAAGCATCCGCCAACACGATCCGACCTTCCGCGTCGGTGTTGACGTTTTCGATCGACTTGCCGTTCATCGCGACGACGACGTCGCCCGGTTTGACCGCGTTGCCGGAGATCATGTTCTCCACAGCACCGATCACGGCGACGATGTTGCGCTTCGGCTTCAACGCGCCGATCGCTTCCATCGCTCCGAGCACGGAACCTGCGCCGCCCATGTCCGTTTTCATCGATTCCATCGACGCGGTCGGTTTCAGCGAGTAGCCGCCGGTGTCATAGGTGACGCCTTTGCCGACGAGTGCCAGCTTCTCCTCGGAGTTCGGGTCGCCGTGGTAGGACAACACGATCAACTTCGACGGCTGGTCGCTGCCTTGACCGACAGACAGCAGCGCGTTCATCCCGAGGTCGGCCATCTCCTGTTCGTCGAGCACTTGAATGCCCAGCCCGTGACGAGTCGCCACTTCGGTCGCCAGTTCGGCGAGGCGGGTCGGGGTCAGGATGTTCGCCGGTTCGTTGATCATGTCGCGGGAGAAGTTGACCGCGTCGGCGATGATGCGGCCTGCTTCCAGTCCGGATTGGATCGCGTCGTGCTTCGCCGCGTCCTGTTCGACGACGATCAGGTCGGTCAGCGCGGGCGGGGTTTGGTTTTGCTTGAGCGATTTGACTTCGTACAGGCCCAGTCGGGTGCCTTCGGCCAGCATTTGCGCCGCTTGCTCGACGTTCAAGCCACCGATGCCCGCCCCGTGAACGATCGTCGCCAACGAGGTCGCCTTGTACTCGCGTGTGGCACGAGCCGCAATGGCCGCCACTTGACGAGCGCGGGCGAGGTTGAATTCGTCCTGGTCGCCGAGGCCGACGATCAGAACGCGCTTGGCTTGCAACTTGCCAAACGGATAGAGGACGCGGGTTTCCTTAAAACGGCCGGTCAGGTCGCCCGTTTCGATCAGAGCGGAGATCTGACCGCCGAGCGCCTCATCGACGGCACCGGTCGCGCCGCCCGGTTTGGTCACACCTTCGAACAAGTTGACGATCAAAACGTCGGCCGCGACGTCGGTGATCGATTGCAAGTGAATGGACTGTTTCAACATCGGGTAATCCTCCTCTGAACAGTAGGCTGATATGTACTACTTGTTTACTTATGTACAATCGGGTAGAAAAAGACCGACCAAGCGGTCGGTGTAAGGTTTACTCAGACTTGGAACCGGATTCGCCCGCTTCGGTCTGTGCAGCCGGCTTCACGTCCTCGCCTTTCGGAGCTTCCGCGTCGTTCACCGTCTTCGGATCAACAGTCGCCGGAAGTTCGTCAGCCTTAGTCGCCGGTTCTTCAGTCTTCGGAGCAGCTTCAGCCTTCGGAGCAGCTTCAGCCTTCGGAGCAGCCTCTGCCTTCGGAGCAGCTTCTGCCTTCGGTGCAGCCTCTGTCTTCGGAGCAGCCTCTGCCTTCGGTGCAGGCTTCGCGGCCGGTTTCGCCGCAGCCGGGTCTTTCGGCGGGGCGGGCGGAGCGAGCGGGGTTTTGTCGAGCGGCTCACGGCGAAGGAATTCCATGCCGTTGTCGAGCTTCCAGTACATGTCCTTCTCATCGCGCGCATGCACGATCGCACCATTGCGGATCGCGAACGGCACGTCAAGGCACAGCGAGCAGAGATCGGTGCCCGCACAATCTTTTACGTCGATTTTTTCATCCGGGTATTTGGACTTGAACGCTTCAAACGCGCGTTCCGAGAATCTTTCGATATTTTGCTTGCAAAATACGAACTTACAAGACGAAGCCACGACAGACAACTCCTTTATTCTAAGAGATACTACGCATCCCTTCCATTTTACATGAGCGGGGTAGAAAGTTCCAGATAAAATTCCCCTTTTAGATCCACTCGCTCTGTACGATCGCATACGAAGCGCGTCCGCACTGCGGGCAGTTCAACAGATGCGTACACCGTCCGTCGTTCTCCTGCTTGACGTGAGCCGTCAGTTCATAGGGGGAATACGGTCCCACATAGTCGCTGACCATGCCCGAATCGCTCATCTGCACATCGCATCGGCTGCAGCGGACATGGATTTCCTCCATCCCGTTGCACAGCGGACACACCTGCTCCATTCCCGATTCCCCCTCGTCTAGTGCAACTTGTATTTCACGCCGTAGTTGCCTTTTCTCGTCTTGAAGATCTGCACGACCGGGTCGCGGTGCCCTTCCATCATATGATCATCGCGCACGCACATCGCCACATAGTTGGCCATCGAACGGTTGTCATACACACGCGCTTCATACATCCACGTCATCCAAGAACCTCCATTTCGTGAAGTTTCTTGTTCTTACTATGCCCAACTACAGGAAAAAAACGCCGTCTCCTCCACCCGAGGAAACGGCGTTTCTCATCGCAATCCCACCTAGCCGACGATGTCGTGCCAAGCCATCTGGATCTCTTCCAACACTTTCTCCGTGCAATCGGCCGCGTCGCCTTCGAAGCCTTCCAGTTCCATCACCCAACGACGCAACGTTGCAAAACGCAAGGACAGCACGTCCTCCTCCGGATGCGCTTCATGCAACGCGTCCGCAATATCTTCTGCATCTTCCCAATTCATGCGTATGTACCTCCTTCATGGTTCCCAAAAGTTACTCGCAATCGACCGCATGCGTGCCGGCGACCGTTTTGTAATAGGTGCAGGCGACTTTGCCCGTCTCCTCATTGCGCCACAGGCCGAACACCCACTCGCCCTTGAACCAAGCGAACGTGCGGGCGAAACGAGTCCGGCAAGAAGAGCAGGTCGCGTGTTGCATCCCCTTCTCGCCCTCCACATCCTGCGGCTTGACCTCTTGCCCGCAGGCCGGACACTCAAACGGTTGCATCTTCTCGTCCATCGCGTCCGCTCTCCCTTCCAACCTTCTCTCCAACATTGTACCAGAAGCGCAAGAGTTCATTCATTAAGGACGCTCACAGTTTGCCTCCGCCAACCGCTCCAACGCGATATCCAACAAAAAGGGGTGGTGTCCAAGGTGTCGCCCTAACGCGATCTCCACCTGCGGATGCCGCTCCCTCCCCGCCGCCACCGCTGCCGGCACGTCCTGCAAGACGTGTTTGCCCGCCAACAGAAAATAAGGGATGGCGATCACCCGCGTCGCCCCCTTGGCCACACAAGCGTCGATCCCTTCCGCGATGCTCGGTCGCGCTCCTTCGAGGAACGCCGGCTGGATGTGCGCATACAACCGGCGCTCCTCCAAGCGAGCGGCGAGGTCGAACAGTTCCTGATTGGCCGCTTGGCGCGGCGAGCCGTGAGCGATTAACAGAACCGCGGTGCTCATCGTCGGCTCTTATTGAACGGACGCCATCTCGCGCAGCAGTCGCGCCATCTTCGCGGTATCGATGCCGATCTTCTCGAAGCGCTCCTGTGCTTTCGCGTTGGTCAGGTTGCCCGCTTCGTCAAAAGCGTCCATGAAACCGACCGAGCCGACTTGCGGTACCACATGTGCATGCAGAGAGCGCAAGATGGTGATCATCTGGTTCAAGGTGTTGGTCGCGATCGCACCGCCAGCTGCGGCGATCAGACCGACCGGCTTGTCTTTGAACTGGGTCGAACTGATGAAGTCAAGCGCGTTCTTGAAAGCGCCGGACGGACCGTTGTGGTATTCCGGAGACGCCAGCAGGAAGCCGTCCGCTTCAGTCATAATCTTGATAAAGTGCGCCACGTTCTCGTCGTTCGCCTTCTGTCCTTCGTCTTCCGGGTCGTAGATCGGCAGCGGCTGTTCGCGCAGATTGAACAGTTCGACTTCCGCACCCGCTTGGCGAGCCGCTTCCACCGCGATTTTCAACGCTTTCAGCGAGTTGGAGCCTTGAGACAGCGAGCTGGAAAATGCAACAAGTTTCATGTGAAATTCCTCCTCTATTTCGTTCCGGGAAGTGAAACCCGAATGAGTGATTTTTGTTTTCTATACTTAATATACTCTGATGTATGTAAATTTGTCAACACTTCCTTACCAATTTTCCCATCCTGATGGACATACTACCAACAACAGGAGGTGATCCGATGATCCATCCGGCCCGCAAATTGGCCCTTCTCGTCCTGACCGGTGCCCTGCTGCTTTGCGGTTGCGGCGGGAACGAGAACCAAAAGTCCAAAGAATCCCCCGGCGCGACCGACACCGGTCGCGGCGGCGGCGGAACGGGCGGCATGAGCGGCGGTACCAGTTGACCCGCCCTGCGACCCGGGACTTGTTCCTAAAATAGACATAATTCTGACACTAGGCCGCTAGGAATCCTCCTTCTCTAAATCGAATAAGCACTAGTAACCGAATCAAATGAGAAGGAGGTTGCAACCATGTTCAACCGCATCCAAAACAAAGTTCTCCGTGAAACCCTCTCTTGGCTCTCCGTGATCGTCTTCGCCGTGGTACTCAACCTCTTCCTGCGCGAAAACGTCTTCGCCGTGACCAAGATCGACGGCACCTCGATGATGCCGACTCTGCATGACCATCAACGCGTCTACTTAAACCGCCTCGCCTACGAGCTCGGCGACCCGCAACATGGCGACATCACGGTCTTCCCTGCACCGTATTCGGACCAAAACTTAATCAAGCGCATCATCGGCCTGCCGGGCGACACGGTGGAGATCAAGAAAGGCACCGTCTACGTCAACGACAAGCCGCTGCACGAGAGCTACATCGACATCCCGCCGCAAGATTATCCGAAAACGAAGGTCGAAGCGGGCCACGTCTTCCTGATGGGCGACAACCGCCACCTCGGGGGCTCGATGGACAGCCGCGACCCGCGCGTCGGCATGATTCCGATCGACGAATTGGAAGGCCGCGTCGACTTCGTGATCTACCCGCATCCGCACGTGCTGGATTAAAGGCAAGCGGCAACCGCGAGCTTCCCAGCGAACCTTTTGCCGGATAAGAGCCTGTGTCTCACCCGTTGGAGGTGGTATACAGGCTCTTTTGTTGCGCAAAACGGGTCACATGATCCAGCCTTTTTTCAAAAGTTGGCGTTGCAACAGCCGGTTGGAGTGGATCACCCAGTCATTGGCGACTTTGTAGTCGGCCCGCTGTTTGTAGATCGTGGTCAACAGGCAGTAGACTTTGTACAGCTCCTCCCCTGACCGCTCTTCGTTGAGGCAGGCGCGGGCCTGTTCCGCTTCGTTTAACGCCTGATCCCAGCGCTCTTTGGCTGCATACGTTTCGGCGAGCAGGCGGTGTAGTCCTCCCTTGCTCTCGGCGTCGCAGCCGTCGAGCGACAACGCTTGTCGCAGTGTCGCGATCGCCTCGTCCCAGCGCTCCATCTGCTGGCAGACGACCGCCTGTTCCCGCATCACCTTGACGACCAGATCGAGTTCCCCTCGCGCCTCGGCGACGCGGCGGCAAGCGGCCAACTCCCTCAGCGCTCGTTCCGGCTGGCCGTTGGCCGCCATCATCCGCCCGAGCAGGATGCGCGCTTGCAACTCGCGCTCGATCATCCGCGTCCGCTCGTAGAAGGTCACCGCCCGCTGCAAATGCTCCATCGCCGTCGCATGCTGCCCAAGGTGCGCCAATGACTCGCCTAAGCCGTTGTATACGTCAGCCTCGGTACTCGGCGAGACGCGCGGGTGGACTTGAGGCAACAGGTGCTGTGCCTCTCGGTAATGGCGCAACGCTTCCAGATGCCAGCCAAGCGCCGCCTGCACCCGCCCAAGAGCCAAACAGACGTGCACGAACAGCATCGGCGGTCGCCCTTCCCGCTCGGTCATCTGCGTCAGATCTTGGTGGGCTTGCTTCCATTCCTGCAGCGCCACCGTCCACTGTTCCTCCCCGTATGCGATCTCTCCCAACCGCATGTGTAGACTCGCTTTGTCCGCCTCTCGCCCCTCGCGCACGACCCGCCGCAACGCCTCTTCCAACGACGAGCGAGCTTCGGCGACCCGACCAAGCCGCTGGAGGCACTCGCCGACCTCCTTGTACAGACCGGTCAGCTCCCATGCCGGATGCGGGTCCTCCAAACAGGCCTGTAGCAAAGGCAACGCCTCTTCGTCATGTCCCAGCGCCAACAGGGAGCGAGCTTGTTTGTATCGATCGACGCGCTCGACATCGTTCTGCTTGGCAGGCAGAAGTTCTTGCACCGTCACGTCCAGCCGAGCGGCCAGCGATGTGAGCAGGTCGGTGGAAGGGAGCGCCTTGTCCCCTTCGATCTGCGAGATCATGCTTTTGGAAACCAGCCCGTCGGCCAACGCCCGTTGCGACAACCCGCGGCTCAGTCGCAACTCTCGGATGCGCGACCCCAGTGTAAGAGGAGTGGTTGTGTTCATGTCGCTCGATCACGCTCCTTTCTTCCGAACTAGTAAACCCGAACGTTTCTTGGTACACTAAGAAGCAAATATTTGAAGGAGTCGAAGCGAACGCAATGGGAATTGTCCTTGTAGAAGTTTGTGACGTGAACCCGGCGTCCGGGCTGGATTTGGAAAACTTGGAGGAGGAGTATCCGGGGGTCTCGGTGATTCGCACGCCTTGTCTGAGCAACTGTTCACAATGCGCCGCCGTTCCCTACGCCTACGTCAACGGCGAGATTCTCTCCGCCACCGACAAAGACACGCTCTGGCAGGACATCAAGCAAGCGATCGAACAAGAACTGCAAGCCTGGAACGAAGAAGCATAACAGAGGGCCTCGCCGCCAATCAACGGCCAGGCCCTTTATTCGTTACGCGGTCAACTCTTCCGAAGCGGGAGCGCCGAGTTCGACTTCGATCTTGTAGCCGGCGTGCTTCTTGATGTTCACCACGCCGATGTCCATGATCAGGTATTGGCCTTTGATTCCCAGCAACTTGCCGGAGATCGTCTCCACCTTGTCAAACGACAGCGACTTGATCTTCTCCAGCGTCTCTTGAATCGGATAGACGAACTCGTACAGCTCGTCCACATCGAACAGGTATTGGCGGTATTCTTCCGGTACGAGCTCTTTGATCTGCTCGCGAACTTCGAACAGGTCGGCTTCCTCGGTGACACCCTTGAGCATCTTGCGCCAGTCGGTCTTGTCGGCGATATGCTCGGCGATCGCCATCTCCAGCTCACCCGCCAGTTTGCGCGTCGGCGTTTCCGCAATCGGAATCGCGCGGATCGCGCCTTGGTCGACCCAGCGGGTCAGTTCGCGGTTCTTCCGCGTCAATCCGACTTTGACGTTCGAAGAGAGCGCGAGGTAGACGTAGTGCGGGATCATGCAATGCGTTTCGGCAAACTCGTTGTCGCGGCAGGTGCCGAGGTGGTGATGGCACTCATGCGGCTTCATGATGCACAGGTCGCATTCGGCCAGCGTCGTCACGCACGGGTAGCAGTAACCGCCGCCATAGAGCTTCTTCACTTTGCGCCCGCAGGTGCAGCATTCCTTCTGGTCGAGAAAACGCAACGTGATCTCCGAGCCGACCAACGGGTTGAGCGCCAGTTGGTGCTCCCCGACGATCAGCGTATATTGAACCGGATTCTCCGGCTTGTGCGTCAATTCTTGCAAAAAACCTTGGTAGGTTGTCATCCCCAGTGTTCCCCTTTCCGTATTCCGTTCAAGGAATCATTCTCATCCTAATCAGTTTATCAAAATTCAAGCGAGGTTTCGACCCTCTCACGCTCGAAAACCGCGATAGACAGAAAATGCTTCCGTTGGGAGAAAGCCGAGTCGCTCGTAGATCGCCTGCGCCGGGCGATTCGGCTTGGAGACGGTCAAGGAGACGGCCGCCCCGACCCCGCGGCTCTTCAAGATGCGGCGCAACCCTTCGCGCACGATCTCCGCGCCATAGCCTTCGCCCCTTGCCTCCGGAATCACGCCGGTGTACAAGAGCACGACATCTCCCCCATAGCGCCCGCCCGCAAACGGCTGGAACATCGCAAATCCGACATCGCGCCCCTCCTCATCGGTCGCCAGCACCCACAAGTCCGGCTCGAACCGCCCGAACCCGTCGCGAAACAGGGTGAAACTCTCCTCGGGGTGCGCCGCGTCCCACGCCATCATCGGATCGAGCGAGCCTTGAAAAGAGTCTTTGAACGCTTGGAAAAAGCGGTCGTGGTTCCCGGCGCTGTAGGAAGCGAAGTACAACGGTTTCGCCGACGCCCCTTCCACTTTCTGCAGGTTTAACCGCATGTCGAGGCGGTCGACCAGTTTGGCAAACCCGTTGCGGACGAACAGATCGCCGAGCAAGCCGCCGGCGTGCGGATAATCGATAAACACCGCCCGCTCCGTCTCCGGGTCCAACGACGGCCACAGCGCGCGCAAAAACGCTCGCGTCACCGCCTCCTGCGAGGCCAGCGGGTCGACTTCCGGGCGCGACAGATGCGCTTCGCCGTTGAACTCGCCGTAGCGCATCACACCGATCAGTTCCCCGTCCAACACGGCGACCAACGCATCTCGTTCGATCCGCTCGACCAGCCCCTGCTGGCGAAACCGCGCCAAATCCCCTTGTACCTGCCTGTCCAACGCCGCTCCCGCAAACCCGCGCGCGGCGAGAATCACCCGCGTCATCCCTTCTATGTCACCCGAACGTACGGGTCTGACCGTCACTTCCACGTGTCGCATGTGTGGCCTCCTTCATTCCGAGCTGCCGTTTCGATTGACTTCCATACCCTACCTACTATACAGTAAAGACAACTAGAACGCATGTACGGTTTGCCGAATCGAGGGAGGTTTCATAGATGGTATCGACCGCTACCTACACGTTGCGCCCCGACGCGCCCTATGAGTACGACTATTTCCGTTCGCGAGTGGAGACGTCATCCAACCGCTATCTGTATGTGTTTGGCGAGAACCGCCTGTCGCGGGCTCATTTTATTGACGGCACGCCGGTGGTGGTGCATGTCACGCCTACTTTAGAAGAAGGTCCGGCTACCCCGGCGATTCAGTTGCAAGTAGAAGGAGCTGCCACCCAAGCCCAAGCGGACCGGGCGGCGGCGATCTGGCGGCACATGCTGTCGGTCGATCGCCCCTTGACGCCTTTTTACGAACAGGTGCAGGACGATCCGGTGATGCGCGAGATCACGGAGCGACTGCGCGGGATGCATCTCTTGCTGGAAAGCGGCCCTTTTGAATCGATGATTCTGTCGATCATCGGGCAGCAGGTCAACCTGACGTTCGCCGAGAACCTCAAGCGCTCGCTCGTCGAGCTGTGCGGGCAGCCGGTCGAAGTGGACGGGCACTCGCACTACGCCTTCCCGACGCCGGACGCGATCGCCAGGCTTGCGTATGACGAGTTGCGCTCGCGCAAATTCTCGCAGCGCAAGGCGGAGTACGTGATCGACTTCGCCCGCGGCGTCGCGGACGGGTCGATCGATTTGGACGCGTTGGCACGGATGAGCAACGAAGAGGCGATCGACTCGCTGGTCAAACTTCGCGGCATCGGGCGCTGGACGGCCGAATGCGTGCTCTTGTTCGGGTTGGGTCGACCCGACTTGTTGCCGGCGGCCGACATCGGCTTGCGCAACGCGATTCAACATTTCTATCAACTGGAGCACCAGCCGACCGAAGCGGAAGTGCGCGAGTTTGCCGCCCCGTGGCGCGGGTATGAATCGTATGCCACCTACTACCTCTGGCAGGCGCTCGGGCTGGTGAAAGCGGAAGCCAAGGCCCGTAAAAGCAAATCATTTTTTCCAAAAAGATGACGTCCACCCCCAAAAGGTGGGCGTCTGTTTACGTAGAGTATGACAAGAGCAACAACAATCTCTTACATAAGGAGTGACATATTTTGAAAAAGAAACTGACTTTTGTAGCGGCACTGACATTGGCAACGGTGGTCGGCGGTTCCACGGCGATGGCGACGATGCCGGCCAAACCGGGTCTGGAGATCAACCAGACGCTGAAGGGGCATTTCAAACTGGCGATGAAGTTCAAAGACGTTGCGAACACCGGCTCCGAGTGGGCGCTGCGTTACATCACCGAACTGAGCGCCAAGGGCGTGATCAACGGCTATGGCAACGGCGAGTTCCGCCCGAGCGCCAATGTGACACAGGAGGAAGCGATCAAAATGGTCGTCTCCGCGCTCGGTCTGAGCGACGAAGCGACGGCTATGGCGGAAGCGTCCGGCAGCCTTGACCTCGAGGTGCAAAATGCGGCGCAAGTCTCCAACTGGGCGAAACCGTACGTCGCCGTGGCGGTGGACGCAGGCTTCCTTGACGCCGACACGGAACTGAACCCGCGAGCGAAAGCGGATCGCGAATGGGTCACCGAGTTGATCGTCCGCGCGTTGGGCTTTGACGCCGAAGCCAAAGCGCATATGGCCGATACCCTGACGTTCCAAGACGCGGGCGAAGTGGACGCCGAGGCGGTCGGCTATGTGGCGGTCGCCGTCGACAAAGGCATCATCAACGGCTACCCGGATCGCACGTTTCAACCGCACAAGCCGGTCAAGCGCAGCGAACTGGCGAAGATCCTCTGCACCGCCGAGTCGAACTTCGAGTACGACAGCGACTATCAAGCGCACGCCCAAGGTCAACTGCGCGGCGAATTGAAAGCGACTACTGACGGCCAACTGACTTTCACCACCCGCACCGGTGCGGAGATGTCTTACGAGTTCGCCGATCAGTACTACGTGTTCGTCGGGGAAAAGATCGCCACGCTCGCCGATTTGGAAGCGGGCATGCCGGTGCGCGTGCTGCTGAACGAACAAGGCGAGATCGTCTTCCTGCAAGCGTTGGCGAGAACAGAAACCCGCGAGCAGGCGGAGATGCATGCTCACGGTACCGTCCTCTCCTACACCGCGCCGCAAGCGACGGAAGACGGCTCGATCACGATCCTGCAAGCCGGTTCTCGCGTCCATGACGTGACGGAGATGAAGCGTCAGGACAAATTGACCCTCGATGTCGCACCGACCGTCGACGTCAGCCTGAACACGACCACCGAAGCGGCTTCCTCCGTCAAAGCGGGCGACCATGTGCAACTCGACATTGTCAACGACACGGTGATCGGCATCGACGTGCTGCCGCAACTGACCGACGCGGACCCGATCGACTTCACTGAATAAGTGGTCACCCGCCCCAAACACACATGACAAAACCACCATTCCATCGAATGGTGGTTTTGTGTTCCTCAATTCCATCAATCATCTCAAATTCAATTCCATCACAACGATCTCAAATTCAATTCGATCAACGATCACATTTTCGATTCAATTATCGACCACATCTTCCACTCAATCGACCACGAAATCGTTGTCATCCTCTTCATACCACGGGTTGAGATGGACGAGCACTTCCTGTACGTCCTCGTGTTTGTCCATGATCGCCTGTTTGATGTCGCGGGCGATGTCATGCCCTTCCTGTACGGTGATATAGCCCGGCACACCAACGCGCACGTCGACCAGAATGTAGTGCCCGTGTTCGCGGGCGCGCAGGCGGTCGATGCGTTTGACGTTCGGCACGGAGATGACGAGCATCGCGTACTCGTCGAGCTTCTCCTGCCCGACCGCTTTTTCCATCAGCACATGCACGGCGTCGACGCCCATCTCCCCCGCCAACTTCAACACCAGCACCGACACGATGATCCCGGCGATCGGGTCGCCATATTCGGAATACGGGATGTCGTAATGCGTCCCGAGCAGCCCGATGCCGATCCCCGCCACGGCGGCCAGCGACGCGTAGACGTCGGCCAGGTGGTCATACGCCGTCGCCATCAGCCCTTTGGACTTGGTCTTGCGGCCGATTCGCATCGTATAGAGATAGAGCAACTGCTTCCAGATTAACGAGATGACGGCGGCGACCAAAGCCAGCAGGTGGACTTCCGAGTGATCCGGGTTGAGCAGCACTTTGACCGAATCGTAGGCGATCAGCATCGCAGCCAACGCCATGATCACGGCGACGATGCCGGCGGCGATCACTTCCGCTTTGCCGTGTCCGTAGGGATGGTCTTCGTCTGCCGGGCGGTTCGAGATCCGCATCGAGGTGGTCGCCGCCACCGAGGCCACGACGTCGGCGGCGTTATGTACCCCATCGGCGATTAACACTTGCGAATTGTACAGCAGTCCGACGACGATTTTCAAAATGGTCAACAGAAAATTAGAGATGACACTGACCCAGGCGGCCAGCATCGAAGCCCGATTTTGCATCGAATACTTTCCCCTCTCCATCTTTGTTTCCCGAAGGAAAACCAAAGGGGCTCTAACCCAATTTAGGTTAAAGCCCCCACATCATGCCTTCTATAGAATTGTGCTTTTGGGTCCGAATTATACCGATTCCCATCATTTCACAACACCACGATTCTTTTTAATAAGCCCTATTATTATACTCTATAGAGAGAGGCTCGTCAAAGTGAATCGTGTTCGATCAATTGTTTCAACCCGTTCGTCTGCGCTTCCAGCACTTCAAAGGAGGACACCACCTCTTCGACGCGGCGATCCTGTTCCCGTACGGAGGTCAGCACTTCGCGCACGGAAGCGGCCGTCTCCTCCGTGATGTTGGCGATCGAGTCGATCTCCTTGACGATCACGTCGGAAGAGCTGCGCAAGCCTTCGATCATCCGCTCGACCTCGTTGGCCTGTCCGACCACCGTCTCCGTGTTGTCGGAGATCTGGTGGAAGATCTGCTCAACATGGGTGGCCGCTTCTTGGCTGTTGACCACCGCTTGCTGACCGGCGTGGACTTGCTGCGTCGCTTCCTTTGTTTTGTTCTGGATCTCGCCGAGCACCGCCACGATCGCTTTGGTGGACTCCATCGCGTTCTCCGCCAGCATCCGCACTTCGTTGGCGACGACGGCGAACCCCTTGCCCTCTTCGCCCGCGCGGGCCGCTTCGATCGTCGCGTTGAGCGCCAACAGGTTGGTTTGACCGGCGATGCCGGAGATCGTCTCCAACACGCCTTCGATCTGCTGTGTCCGGTTGTTCAAGTCGTTCATCAAAGCGACGGTCGAGGAGATGTTCGCTTGCACCCCGCCCATCTCTCGCATCAGCACGGCCATCTCCTGTCGCCCCTGCTGGGTGACGTTCGCCGTGGTTTGCGACAGGTCGCGCATCGTGCCGGACGCATCGCGCACCGACTGCACGCTGTGGTCGACCGACTGCACCGAGTGCGTGATGTCGCCGACGCTCGTCGCCTGTGTCTCGACGCTTGAGGTGATCTCCGCAAACGCGCCGGATACCTCCTGCGAGATCTGTTTGGTCGCCTGCAAGTTGCCTTGCAGCGCGGAGCCGAACTGTCCGAGCGCCTGCACCGACTCGCCGACTTGTGCGAAAAGCTGCTCCATCCGTTCTTTGACCAGCTCCGTCTCGCGGTGTTTCACTTCCAGTTCGAGCCGAGACTTCTCGCTGAAGCGGCTTTGCATGATCAAGGCGGCCGTGACGAGGATGAAAAAGACGTTGATCAAGAGCAGGCCGATCTGCGGCACGCCGGGGAATAACACATCCCCTTTTACTAAAAAGAAGTAGTTGATAAAGCCGACGCCGAACAAGCCGGACACGAGAATCGGGCGGTAGTTCTGATACAACGCTGCGATCGCCACCGACAGATAGACCATGAAAAAATACACGATGTTATCGCCGTTGTTGATCATCAGGTAGGTCAGCACCGCCAGTTCAAATACGACGATGTACATGATTTGCATCACGAACAGCCTCCGCCACGTCAACAGCGTGATCGTCGCGCAGAGCAGACCGCCGACCAAAGCGACCACGAAGGTAATCTCGCGGGACATCCCGGTGAGCTCGTTGCCCACCAAGCCCATCACCAGCGACACCCAGAGGACTTTGACCAACAGCCAGTTGCGTTGGTGCACCGTTTCCACATGTTCCATATAAGATGTCTCCTCCTGCTGAAAAGCGTACCTTTCACTAGTAGAATAGCGTTTTCTGTCTCTTCTTGTAAAGTGGTTTAACAACAAAAGCGAGATGACGGGCAGGCTCTTTTTTCCCTTGTCAACGGGAGCAATCTTTGGCATGATAGATAAGGGTTTCCGCAGTCGTGTTTGTCTCCTCGAAATTTGCCCACAATAGAAAGGGAAGTTTGGAAAAGCCAAGCACGTGCCTGCACCTTTACATATCGATCGTTGAAGGATGCCTGAAATCATCTCTAGGAGGTTTTGAATCGTGTCCAGATACAAACGCGTTCTCATCAAGCTCAGCGGTGCCGCCGTGGCGGGAAAGGGCGATTTCGGATTCGACCCGGAAGCGCTGGAACATATCGCCCGTGAGGTGCTGTCCGTCGTGGAGTGCGGCGTGGAAGTGTCGATCGTCATCGGCGGCGGCAACATCTTCCGCGGCAACGTCGCAGAGACTTGGGGGATCGAGCGAGCGGAGGCGGACAACATCGGCGTGATGGGAACGGTGATCAACTCGCTGATGCTGCGTGGCGTGCTCAATGCCCGCAGTGACAAAGAGTCCCGCGTCATGACCTCCATCCCGATGAATGCGATCGCGGAGCCGTACATTCGTCTGCGGGCGATCCACCACCTCGAAAAAGGCTACATCGTCATCCTCGCGGGCGGCATCGGCCAGCCGTACGTCACCACCGACTATCCGGCGGTGCAACGCGCCTTGGAGCTGCGCTGTGACGCGATCCTGATGGCGAAGCACGGCGTCAACGGCGTGTACACCGCCGATCCGAAGAAAGATCCGTCGGCTCGCCGCTATACGTCGATTTCCTACGATGACATCTTGAACAACGACCTGAAAGTGATGGACCAATCGGCGTTTATTCTGGCGCGGGATTACGAATTGCCGCTCCACCTGTTCGATTTCGACCAAAAAGACTCGATGAAGAAGATCTGCTTGGGCGAAAACATCGGTACCTACGTCTCGCCGAGTTCCAAGACGGAAGTGGAATAGGCACAGCGGAATCTTGCACATAAGCACATAGGAAAGGCGGAGTCCCCTCGGGGGCTCCGCCTTTATGTGTCATAAGGGTTGTATTCGCGCAAGGCGTCCTGCCAGCCCTGCCACTGTTTCGCCCGCTCCCGCTCCTCCCAGCCGAGCATGTCGGCAAACGCCTCCAGCAGCGCCGGTGCAGTCTGTTCCGCCTCTTTGCGAGCAAACAACCCGTCGCCCGTACGACGAATCAGGTAATCGGCCAGCGACACGGTCATCTCCTGCTCAACGGCGTAGCGCACCTCGGCGAGCAGGATCGGCAGCGGCCCGGCGATCCGTTTGTTCAAGGAAGGGTCTCGGTTCAGATACGCGAAGATCGTGCGGATGTTCGACCCATACAGGCGCAACAGGCGATGCAAGACTTCATGCCCCAAGCCGTACTGCTCATAGCCCGTGCGCATCATCGAGTGCTGAAACGGCTCAAAACCGAGCCCCCCGACATCACCGCCCGACAACGGCGTGTAAGCGGTGGCGCAGGCGCGTGGGCGTGAGCGTCCGACGGCGCTGGTGGTGCCGGACGGCGTGCGCGCTTGCAAATCGGCGACGGCGAGGTTGACGATCTTCTCCGCCATCTTGCGAAAGCCCGTCAACTTGCCCCCGGCGATCGAATAAAGACCGCTGCGGCTGCGCATGATCTCTTCTTTGCGCGAGAGTTCGGACGGCCCCTTGCCCGGCTCATGCACCAACGGACGAACGCCCGCCCACGCGCTTTGCACATCGTCAGGCGTCAGATGCGCACCGGGGAATTGGCGGTTGACCGCCCGCAGGAGATAAGCGGTATCGGTCGCCGTACAGAGCGGCTTTTGCAAATCGCCTTCGTAGTCGGTGTCGGTCGTGCCGATATAAGTGACGGCTTCTCGCGGGATCAGGAAGATCATCCGCCCGTCCTCCGCGCCGAGATACAGCGCGTGCTCGATCGGCAATCGATCCCGCGAGACGGTCAGATGCACCCCTTTTGTCACATGCAACCGTTTCCCGCGCAGATCCCCATCCTTCCGCCGCACCGTATCGACCCACGGGCCGGTGGCGTTGATCACAACCTGTGCCCGCAATCGATGTTCGCGGCCGCTGAGCCGATCGAGCGCCCGTGCCCCGCAGACCTGCCCGTGGTCGTCGTAGAGCAGGTCGGTGACCTGCGCATAATGCGCCAGATACGCGCCGGCCAGATGCGCCGACTTCAGCACTTCCAGCGTCAGACGGCTGTCGTCCGTTCGATATTCCACATACAGCCCGCTGCCGAGCAGCCCGTCGAGGCGCAGTCCGGGTTCGCGACGCAGGGTGCTTTTGCGAGACAGCATCCGCCGTCGCTCCGTGCGCTTGACGCCTGCCAGACGGTCGTAGAGCCACAAGCCGAGCGACGTGCTCCATTTGCCGTAGGGCCCCCGCTTGTAGATCGGCAAGAGCAGTTTCATCGGGTGGACGAGGTGCGGGGCGAGGTTGTGGACGATCGTCCGCTCGCGACCGATTTCGCGGACGAGGGCGATCTCGCCTTGTGCCAGATAGCGCAGGCCGCCGTGGATCAGTTTGGTCGAGCGGCTGCTCGTGCCGTACGCCCAGTCGTGTTGTTCGACCAAGCCGACGCGCAGCCCGCGCAACGCCGCATCCCAAGCGATGCCCGCCCCGGTGATCCCGCCGCCGATCACAAGCAGGTCGACGCCGTGCGCTTCCATTTCCCGCAGCGAGGCGAAGCGTGTTTCCGTTGAAAATGTTGGCCTCATCCTGATTCTTCGGCCTCCTTTTCTACCCTCGAGAGTCGATTGTACAAAAGGTATGAGCCGAGGACGGAAAAAAGCCCCCTGAGTTCCACTCAAGGGGCTGTTCGAGGCGAATTGCTGTGATTCGCTTACGGAGTAGTGCCGCCGGCGGTATCGGCCGGAGCCGTCGGTTCCGCCGGTGCGATCGTCCAGTTCCCATCCGCCTCCGAATAGGTGGCGACGATGCCGTCCCCGTATTGGTTCCCGGCTGCGTCATACACATCACCCGTATACGTGACGGTCGCGCCATCGGTCACGTTTTCCGTGGTGAACGTCCACGTCGGCGCGGTCGCGTTGTTGTCGACCGCGACGGCGGTGATCGTCACGCCGGTCGCCGTGAAGAGGCCGAGTAGGTCGGGATTGTCCGTCGAATTGCCGCTTTCGATCGCCACCAGATTTCCGTCCGCATCTTTATAATACAGCTGTTCATCAGCCGTGATCGTCGCCGTATTGTCAACGGTCGCCACCGTCAGCGCCGGAGCGGTCGTGTCGGCCGTCTCACCGGCCGGCGCGGTCACCGCCTCCGTCTCCTTGGTCACCGTATCGGTAGCGGTCGCCAGCGTGTTGCCGTCTGCGTCGGCAAAAGTCAACGTGATGTCCACATCGCCTTGCGCCAACGTCGACGTGTCAAACGTCAACGTGTATTCGCCCGTCTCTTCGGCGATGTCAGCGGTCGCTTCGACCGTGTTGTCGTTCGCGTCGGTGATCACGCCGCTGACGGCCGTACCGATCAGCGCGGTGCCAGTGATCACATAGGCGGCTTGGTTATCCTCCGTGATCGTCGGGTCGTTTTGGGTGTTATGCTCCGTCCAGACGGTCGCCGCGTTGTTGATAAACGTCTCTTCATCAAAATAAAACCGTGCCGCGAACGTCGCCGCATCCTGGCGAACCGTTTCCGCCGTCGGTTTGACCGTGTTGTCGCTGAAGCCTTTCAGAAAGCCGCTCGCCGCCGCCAGCCCGACATACGGCTTGGCCCAATCGTCGATCGCGTCCTTGTCAGCGAAGTTGGTGTCGAGATCGAGCGCTTGTGCCGCATCTTCCAAGCCCATCGCCCGGATGTAGAACGTCGCCATCTGTTCGCGGGTGACCGGATTTTGCGCCCCGAACGTCGTTTCGTTCAAGCCTTCCGCGAGACCTGCCTCCTGCAGCGCCGCCACATACTTGGCCGCATACGAGGATACGTCGGTAAAAGTAGGCGTTGCATTCTCATCCGTCTCCAGATCGAGAGCACGTGCCAACACGATGGCAAAGTCCTGTCGTGTCATGGTGTTCAGCGGGCGGAACGTTTGGTCGTCGTACCCGACGATGATCTCGGCGTTGACCAGTCGATTGATGTCCTCTTTCGCATACGACTGGTCGATATCGGTGAACTGAATCGCCGGTGTTTCTTCGTTGTTGGGGTCCTGAGCCCCGGTGTCGGTGCCCAGCGTTCCGGTATTGGTTCCGGTTACTTGCTGACCCGTATCCTGCCCCGTCGGATCGTTGTCAGTCGCACCGGCCGTGCCCGCCAGCGGGACGGTGGCGATCAGCACCGTGCCGAGCATGATCTTCGCCGCCTTGATGCCTTTATTCGGGAATTTCTGACGGACATACTCGCGCACGCTGCGCTGCAGGTTTTCATCCGCACCCGCTCGTCCGGGCTCTTGTGCAAACTCCGTGCGATTTTCGTTCAGATAGAGAATGATGTTCGTATCTGCGCCTTGCTTTTGCAGTTCATACCGTTCAAAAAGGGCCATGTCAGTACCTCCTCGGATAAATGATACCTCCTTAGAGTGAACTTCTTCCCCCCTTTTTACGCAAGCAAAAAGCCCCTCTCCCAAAGGAAAGGGGCCTTCCGATATCTAAACGGGTCGCTTAGCGCATGTCGAACCCGTTTTGCCCAAACGGCTTCGGCTGCACCTGAATGCCTTCAAAGAGCAGAAACCATCCGTTCTCCGCCCGATAGACCCTGACTTCCACCTTGTCATCCAACATCAGCAGATGGAACAGGCTCATATCGGATTTGAAGTACGGCGACAGGTGTTCATCATGCAAGCGCAGGTTCAAGATGCGATTCTTGTCCTGCTGCGGCACGGCCACGCCGTCTTCCAACTGATAGTCCATAAACGTGATCGCCGGCAAAAAAGGCGACTTGGTATGCGACTTCAAGTATTCGTAAACGTTGCGGGCCGCTTTCGCTTTGCGACTTTGTTCCAGGATGTACCCGTAATGCATGTCACGATCTCCTCATATCCCCTAGATTCTCAATCTTCTTCCGCTTCCTCGTCCTCGTCATCGTCCTGCCTTTCCCATTCCCGCAGCTTCTGCTGGTACCGCAGTTTGCGCTTGATCTCCTCATCCGGCGACCACATCGTGCGATCGACGCGGGAGAAGACGAGGATGAACGGCAGGATCAGCAACAGCCCGCCGCCGGCGACGATCAACATCGCCAGAGCGGAATGCAGCAACGAGACGCCGCTGAAGTAGAGAATGAGAAACAGCAACGGGCAGAAGACGAGGCAAGTGCGCCACCAGAAACGATAGTAGGACATCTTGCCGCCTCCTCTTGCTGCCTGTGATTAGGCGTTCAGCACCCAATCGGCCAACAGACGAGCACCGAAGCCGGTCGCGCCTTCGTTGGAATAGGTGTGCGTTTTGTTGACGTCCATAGGGCCGGCGATGTCGAGATGCGCCCACTTTTGGTTCTCGCCGGTGAACTTGCGCAGGAACAGCGCCGCCGAGATCGCGCCCGCATACGGGTAGTCGGTGATGTTCTTCGTGTGAGCGATCGGCGAGTAGAGGTACTCCTCATACTCTTCGACCAGCGGCATATGCCAGATTTTCTCCCCGGTGAAGGCGGCCGACTTCTTCAGACCATCGACCATCGTGTCTTCGCCCCAGACGCCGGCCAGCTTGGTGCCGAGCGCCATCAGGCAAGCGCCGGTCAGGGTCGCGATGTCGACGACGCGCGCTGCGCCCAACTTGTCGGCGAGGATCAGCGCATCGGCCAGCACGAGGCGGCCTTCCGCGTCGGTGTTGCCGACTTGGACGTTCACGCCGTTCGGGTATTCGATCACTTCGCCCGGCAGCATCGAGTTCGCATCGGGCATGTTTTCCGCCGTCGGAACGAGCATCACGACGTTGGCTTTCGCTTGCAGGCGGGTCAGGATGTACATCGCGCCGATCACCGCGCCGGAGCCGCCCATGTCCATCCGCATGTTGGACAGGTCGCGGGTGCCGACTTTCAGCGAGATACCGCCGGAGTCAAAGGTCAGACCTTTGCCGACGAGAGCGGTCAGCGGCAGCGACGCGTCCGTTTGGTAGGTCACTTTGATCATCGCCGGCGGGTGGACGGAGCCTTTGCCGACGGCGAGCAGGCCGTTCATTTGGTTTTTCACGAGGTCGTCGCCCTTGATCACTTCCACCGTTGCGTCGGTGTCTTTGAACAGGTTCTGCACGTATTCCGCGAGGTCATACGGGCGCAGTTTGTTCGACGGTTCGTTTTTCAGGTCGCGGGAGACGTTGTTGCCTTCCGCGTAGACTTGCGCTTTGGTGATCACGTCTTCGTGACCCTTCAGTTCGCCGGATTGCTTCGCGACCGTGATCGTTTCCACGGTGTTGGTTTCTTGCTTTCTGTATTTTTCAAAACGGTACTGACCCAATACATACCCTTCGACAACGGTATGCACCAGTTCCGCTTCGGAAACGTTCGTTCCTTCCGGCAGCAGCACGGTGATGTCCTGCTTCGCTTCCTTGATTGCCGCACGAGCGCCAAACGCCACCGCGTCGCGCAGTTTGTTCGGTTCGAACTTGTCCTGCTGGCCCAAGCCGACGACGACAAAACGAGTGCCGTCTTGGTCAAACCAGACCGGATGATCTTTCTTCTTGCCGTGGTAGTCGTTCAAGTTCAAGCCGAATTGTTCACCGGATTGACCGATGAAGACCGGCAACAGCGTCAGACGTCCGGGTTGAAATTTACCCAAGTTGAATTTCATGGTTGTCAAGTTCCCCCTCAGTTATGTAAGGAAGAACGCTTCGGTATCCGAAACATTCTCCTAGCAAAATATATGTGCTCTTTTATTATAACGTTTTCCCGTAGAGACAACAAACCTATTTGCCGAATCGATCATCCGGTGCGGACAACCAGCCGCCCGAGCGCATCGCCGCTTTGCGCCAACCCTGATACAAGTTCTCGCGTTCCTCTTCCGGCAACCGTGGAGAGAAAGAATCGGTCTCCCCCAGCAGCTCGCCAAGCGCCTCGGCGGATGGCCAAAAGCCGGTCGCCAATCCGGCGAGAAACGCCACGCCTCTGGCGGTCGTCTCGTGGTTGGTCGGGCGCGCCGTTTCACAGGCGAGCAGGTCCGCTTGAAACTGCATCAGGAAGCGGTTTTGCACCGCGCCGCCGTCGACGAGCAGCCGCTTGATGTCGAGACCCGAATCCGCTTTCATCGCATCGAGCACGTCGCGAGATTGGTAGACGATCGCCTCCAACGCCGCACGAACGATGTGGGCGCGGTTGGTGCCCCGCGTCAATCCCCAGAGCGTGCCGCGTGCATATTGATCCCAGTAGGGCGCACCCAACCCGGTGAACGCAGGGACAAAATACACCCCGTTCGTATCCGGTACCGACAGCGCCAGTTCTTCGCTCTCCTGCGCCTCCCGAATCAACTGCATCTCATCGCGCAACCACTGCACCGCCGCACCGGCGATAAATACGCTGCCTTCGAGCGCATAGGTCACCCGGTCGCCGATCTTCCACGCCACCGTGGTCAAAAGCCCGTGTTGCGAGCGGATCGGTTGCTCCCCCGTGTTCAGCAACAGGAAACAGCCTGTGCCGTAGGTGTTTTTGGCCATGCCCGCCTGCAAGCAGCCTTGGCCGAACAGTGCGGCCTGCTGGTCACCGGCGATGCCGGCGATCGGCACTTCAGCGCCAAACACCTGCGGGTCTGTCATCCCGTAGACTTCGCTCGACGACCGCACCTCCGGCAACATCGCCCGCGGAATGCGAAACAGGCGCAACAGCTCTGCGTCCCACTCCAGCGTCTGGATGTTGAACAACAGGGTGCGCGAGGCGTTGGACACGTCGGTGAGATGCAACCGACCGCTCGTCAGCTTCCAGATCAGCCACGTGTCGATCGTCCCGAACAGAATCTCCCCGCGTTCCGCCCGTTCGCGCAAGCCGGACACCGCATCGAGCATCCACTCGGCCTTCGTCGCCGAAAAATAAGCATCGAGGACAAGCCCCGTCTTCTCTCGGATCAGCTCTTCATAGCCCGCCGCTTTCAGTTCCTGACAACGGTCGGACGTGCGCCGACACTGCCAAACGATCGCCGGTCCTACCGGTTCCCCTGTCGCCTTGTCCCAGAGCACCGTCGTCTCCCGCTGGTTGGTGATGCCGATGCCGGCCACCTGCTCAGGGCGAAGCGCAGCCGACTGCAACGCATCTTGCCACGCTTGCTTTTGCGTCAACCAAATCTCTTGGGCATCATGTTCGACATGGCCCGGCTGCGGGTACTGCTGCGCAAACGGATGTTGCCCGACCGCCGTGACCTGACCCTGCTTGTCATACAGGATTGCTCGCGAACTGGTCGTCCCTTGGTCGAGCGCCAACAGGTATCGCTCCATCGACGTTCCTCCTTTCCTGTTCACTCTATCCTATGTCTACCCATGGAAAAAAACTGCCGCAACGCTTGCTGCGACAGTTTTTAGTAGCCGAATCTTACAGCTTGCTCGACAGTTCGTCCAACGATTGCATCGCCTGGCGCATCGCGCCGACGCTTTTCTGTACGGAGGAAGATTCCCACTCGACCGCTTCGAACAGCGACTCGGTGATGCCTTGCACCGCTTGGATGACGTTCTTGATGCCGGTGGTCGCTTCGGCCGATTGCTCGGACAGCTTGCGAACTTCGGTGGCGACCACGGAGAAGCCGCGGCCGTGCTCGCCTGCGCGTGCCGCCTCGATCCCGGCGTTGAGCGCCAGCATCTTGGTCATCGAAGCAATGCGGTTGATCGTAACGGTGATCGTGTCGATCTCCTTGATCTTCTCGTTGAGCGTGTCGGTCAGTTCTTTGATTTTCTGCGAAGATTGTTCCGTATGGCGGATCTCATTCTCCGCGTTGCTCAGTGCCTGCAGGCCGGTTTGCAACTCCTGCTGCACGAGATTTGCATCATAGGTGGATTGCATCGCTAGTCACCCTCGTTCCCTCATTGTTTTGAAACGGTAATGACTTCCTTATTCGAGCTAACAGGGTCGAATCCCTCCCAAACTTCGACCGGAATCGCCGAAAGTTGACGACTTTGTGTCAGCGCGCCTTGCGGAGGGGGAATTTGGTTGCATACGGAGAAAAGTTAGTGGTATCATGACAAATGAGACATCAGAGCGTGAGGGGGGAAATCCCGTGTATCGTTACTATTTGGGTATTGCCATCATGTGCGTCGTTTTTGCCGTATTCGCCTTGTTGCTCGCATCCAAGCCGGTTCTGCTTGCTGCGATCTTCACCGCGTTCGCAGGCGGTTTCCTGGCGATCGCATACATCACTTCCGGTCCGGAATCGCGCTGGTAGCGAAACGACACATACGTTTCAAGCACACAAAACCCCGACTCCTAGGAGCCGGGGTTTTTGTTCGTGTCCGCAAACAACTGCGGCAAGACCTCTTCGCATTTCTTGTTGCAATGAATCACCGGCACGCCGTTTCCTGCCGCGATCGGCGGCAGGTCGCGCACCGGCGTCATCTCCAGCTTGGTCCCGATGACCAACAGCAAGTCGGCCTGTCCGACCCAATCGACCGCCACGGCGATATGCAACACCTCTTCGCCGACCAGTACAATGTTGGGCTTGAGCACTTCCTCGCATGACGGACAGCGCGGCAACGGATTCGCCTCCGCGACATGAGCGGGATACGCCTCGTGACAATCGAGGCAGACCAACTCCCGCAAGTTGCCGTGGACCTCCAGCACCTCCGTCGAACCGGCCTGCTGGTGCAACCCGTCAAAATTCTGCGTGATCACCTTGACACCCGCCCGCGCCAACGCCTCGTGCGCCGGATTCGGACGAGCCTCACGCCACTCGAGCATCATTTCGCGGTAACATTGGTAGAAGCGCTCCGGTTTCTGCCGAAACATCTCCAACGTCAGCACGTCTTTGAGCGGCACGCCGCGCCATTCGCGGCTGACCGTCGGCAACCCGCTCGGGACGGAGATCCCCGCCCCCGTGATCGCCACCGGTCGTTGCGAACGCGCGGCCCACTCCTTCCAGACCGCTTCCACGCGACATCCCTCCTAGCCGAGAAATTGCGTATTCGGCCCCTGCAGCAAGTCGGTCTGATCGTTGACCGCCCAGTTCGACTTGCGCTCGCGACCGATCGTCGTCTCCGGTCCGTGACCCGGATAGACGACCGTGTCCTCCGGCAGCGTGTACAACTGCTCGCGAATGCTGTTCACCAGTTGCTCCGTGTTGCCGCCATACAGGTCGGTACGGCCGATCGAGTCATAGAACAGCGTATCGCCGGCAAACACCATCCCGTCCGTCACGAACACGACATGTCCCGGCGTATGACCCGGCGCAAAGCGCACTTCAACTCGCGTCTCCCCAAGCGTCAACACATCGCCTGCCTGCAGCAGACGATCCGCCCCCGGCCCGGTGATCGGTTCAAAATACTCGGGGTAGTTGCCCGAACCGTTCAGCTTCGGATCGATCAGCCAATCTTTCTCCACCTCATGAATCAGAATCTCCCCGCCGGTCGCCGCCTTGACTTCGGCCAGCCCGGCGATATGATCGAGGTGTGCGTGGGTCAGCCAGATGCCGACCACGTTCAACCCTTCCCGTTTGATCACCTCCAGCAACGGATCGGGATCTTGACCCGGATCGATCACCACCGCTTGGCGGGTCGCTTCATCAACCAGCAGGTAGCAGTTGGTTTGAAACATGCCCAACGGAATCAAATGTACTTGCATTGTCGTTCCTCCTCTTCAAAGCCGATCTCGCTTCCCTTTCAGTATACCGAAAAAACAAACGAGCACAAAGGAACCCCCTCGGTTCCCCTGTGCTCGTCGTGCGCTTCTCTATTCGCTTAGTAGCTGAGGCTGAAGCTGACATCATACAGATCGGCCACCGGTACGCCAAGCGCACTGGCGATGGTCGACAACTTGGTCGCATTCGTGCCGCGGTTGCCCGATTCGATCGCATAGATGTAAGATTGCGAGACGCCGGCGCGGTCGGCCAATTCTTTCACCGACAACCCGGTCTGCTTCCGCAGCTTTTTCAGTTGCATGCCAATGGTAAGATCACTCATCTCAAATACCTCCCCATAGGAATTCCCCAATTCCCTTACTTACCTGATCAAGCCAAATTCCCTAAGTTTGGCAGTCAGGATTTGATAATATCTTATTTTATAACACAACCTATTATTTGATGGACATAATTTCTAGTAGATTTCCCTTTAATTAAAGCGATTGCGACAATATTCGACAAGTTTCTACTTTAAAGTAGACAAAATCCACTGGGCAAATAGTCCCGCCTCTGTTAAAATATATTTCATAGGCTACGTTTGGAGGTTTACAGATGCTCGCATGGGATCAGCGCCAAGCTGTACAAATCGGACAAAACATTCGCAACCGGCGCAAAGAACTGGGGAAAAGCCAAACCTATTTGGCTGACGGTTTGCTCTCTGTGCAATCGGTATCCCTAATCGAACGTGGCAAGTTAAAAGTAACACCGGAAACACTGGCCGTGTTTGCCGAGCGTTTGGCTTGTGAAGTGGATGACCTGTTGATCATGCACAACTTGCATGACGATTGGTTGGAAGACATGTTACAGGATGCAATTCGCCACAAAGACAGGCAGCAGGATGGCAAAGCCATCGAACTTCTTCATACCCTTTATACCGAATCGCTCATGAAAAGCAACACGCACTATCTGTTGCAAAGCGCCTTTCACCTCTGCCTGCTCTACAACAAAACCGCAAAATACGCCATCTCCAACGAGTGGGGCATCGAGTCTCTGCGCTATTTGGATCAGGACAAGCACCTCGAGCAGTTGATGAGCGTCTACGTCACCATCGGCAACAACTACTACGTGCTCGGCAACATGTGGCAGGCGTACGACTTGCTCAGCGAAGCGGAGAAGCTGATCGACCATCGCCTGAAGTACTCGCTGCAAGCGGGCAAGATCTACTACTCGATGGCGATCCTCAAGCAGATCCAGAAAAACTGGGAAGGTTGTCTGTGGTACTCCGAACGCGCCTTGCAGGTGTTTGACGAGCACAACGTCACGATCCACATCGGGCGCACGCTGATGATGATGGGCACCGCTTTCAAGAACCAAGAGCGCTATGACAAAGCGTTGCTGCACTTGGAGCGATCGATTCGCATCTTGAGTCAGACGTCCGATATCGCCTCGCTGGGACGCTGTTATCACAACTTGGGCGAGTTGGAGTTGAAGATGGATCTGCCGGACAAAGCGCGAAAAAGCTTCGCCCGTTCCCTGCGGATCAAACGACAAGCCAACGACCTCGGGTCGATCACCAACACGTTGCGCGGCTTGGCCAAAATCGCGATGCAAAGCGGCGATTACGTCGAAGCCGAGCAATACCTGCAAGAATGTTGGGAACAGTCAGAACAGTTAGAAAGCGATCTGCAGCGGGCGATCACCCGCCGTACCCTCGGCGATCTTTCGTTGGCTCGCGGTGATGTAGGCGAATTCCTTAACCAGTACACCCTGGCGATCGAGACGTTCGAGCGATTGGGCTTCTCGACGGAGCTCGCCGAAAGCGCGGAGAAATTGGGCGACTACTACCTGCAACATGGCGACACGAAACGAGCGGCCGCTCATTTGCAAACGGCCACCCGGCATTACCGCAAGTTACTAGAGAGAACTTAAACAATTGGGAGGCTATCATCATGAACAAAAAACTTTGGTTGTTGCTGTTTACCGCACTGCTTGCAGGCAACATGTTCGCCCTCGACCTGAACCAGACCAAACTGGCTGACGACCCGCCGATCTGGGATGCGCCCGGAATCGGCAACGGCAATACGGTGTCCGACCCCGGAAACAATCCGTGGACATCTGCAAAGCCGTAAGGACAAGGCCGATTGCCTGTTGGAATACGTAGGCATCGAAAAGCGTCTGTTCCCCGTTCTCCGGGAGCAGACGCTTTTTCCGTGTGCTGTCTTCACTTTCCACGTTCCCTCACCATCTTTTCTCCACCGCACGTTTGAGCGCTTGCAACTGCTCGCGGGCCAAGGCAGGTTGCACAGCCGACTTGTCCGCTTCCGGCAAGCCGGTCTCCACCTGCGGAGCTGTCGGCTCTACTTTTGGCGGTGTCGGGGTTTGCGGCTCCGGTACCGAAGTTGCCGGCTGAGCGGCTACCGGTGTCACGTCGCCTTTTAGTATCCCCGACAGTTGATCCCACCGCGTCGGGTCCTCCTGTCCCAAACTCCACTCGGCGGTGCCTTTCAGCCCGTATTGTTCGGCCAGCTCCACTTTGGCCCGCACCGTTTCATCATTTTCAAACCAGATCGTATACGTGCCGGGGCCAAAAGACTGGTTGGAAAACGTCGTCCCCGCACTCCCCTCGGGGATCGTAAACGTCGCCACCGCCGACTGCGTCGCTTCGTCAAAGCGCACCGTCGCGTTGTGATTGGCGATCAGTGTTTTTACCCGCGAGTCGGACACCCCGATCCCGCCGACCGCTTCGCCTGCCTTCCAATAGCGGCCATACAAAGGCAGCCCGAGCACGATCTTCTGCGGCGCGACCCCTTGGTGGATCGCATAGTCGATCGAGCGCCGCGTAAAATCAATGCTGGACACCGGCCCCGCCGGACCGCCCGGGTAGCTTTCGTCATACGCCATGATCACCAGATAGTCGGCATACTGCGCCAAGGCATTGTAATCGTAGGACCCGTGCCAGCCTTTTGTCCAGCCGTTCGGGTTGGCGGCCACAGCGACAGACAGCTCCGTCCCCTCCGGCAATTTCTCCCGCAGCAGGCGCACGAAGTCGGTGTAGGCTGCGCGATCGACCTCGGTCACGTTCTCGATGTCGACATTGACGCCGTCGAGCTTGTACATCTTGACGGCATCGGCGATCTGCGTCGAGAGTTGCTCGCGGTTTTGGAGCGCCATCCGCCCTTTGACCCGATCCCAGTGGTTGCTGACAAACGGCGTCACCTTGATGCCCCGCTTGTGCATTTCGTCAATAAAAAAAGGCGCTACCTGCCCCGTCAACTGCAATTGTCCGTCCGCCGTCAGATCAAAATAACTCGGCGACGCCACCTGCAACGCCCCGCGCGTGCGGTCGACAAACTGCACGAACGTCTGCGGCGTGCCGAAGTAGAGATACCCCATGTTAAAATTGTCGGCGGCGAGCGCCTGTCCCGTGGAAGACAACGGAATCGCCGCCAGCATCATCGACCCGAGCATCACCTTGACGCTGGCTTTTTTCAACTGCGGCCATTTCGCTTTGGCATAGCGCAAGGCGGCGTCGAGCAACCGTTCTTTCTCCCCGTCTTCCGTCTCTTCCCCCAACTCCGCCGCAAACTCCGTCCATTGCGGATGCAGATGGAGCACGATGCTGACTTCCTCGCCTTCCCGCTTGACCTCCGCCCGTTCAAAAAAGCGCGCCAGTTCCGGCTCTACCGCTCCCGTCATCGCTTCGAACTCGTCCACAGGGCACACCTCCTCTTCAACGTTCCGTTGGCTTAGGTTGCCCGGAAACCCGTTGTCGGAAATCTACTAACTTTTGGCAGGGGATTTTTGTCGTATCGCGAAACAAGTAAGAGACACATAGGACTCGGAGGTATAGGAATGATTGTTACGATGATCGTGCTCAACCTAGTTGGGCTGCTCGTTCTCTACTATGAATCGCAAACGGAGGAGCTCGCACCGTTCGGCCCGAAGATCGCCGCCCTGCTGGTGATCAATACGGTGCTCAATCCGATCTGGCGGTCGTTTTTTTACTTCTACTCCACCGACAGCGAACATGCGATGCAGTATTACTTGACCACAGGCGAGACGGTCGCCGCCTTCTTCCTGAGCTTCCTCTGCACCATCGCCCTCTCCGTCTTCATCTCGCGAGTGGCCATCGTTCCCAAACGCCGCTCCTGACGACAAGCCCCTACACGACAAAAAACCGAACCGGCATCCAACCGGTTCGGTTTCTCCTTTTCTATGAGTGACAACCTGTTACTCGATCATGAACTCCATCGGCGACGACGCGTTCGCATAGCGCTTTTTCGCGATACGACCGGCGAGGTAGCCTTTGCGACCCGCATCGACCGCCAGTTTCATCGCTTCGGCCATCAGGACGGGGTCTTTCGCTCCGGCGACTGCGGTGTTCAGCAGCACGCCGTCTGCACCCAGTTCCATCGCCTGCGCCACATCGGAAGGCGTACCGACACCTGCATCGATGATCACCGGCACTTTGCCCGCACACTCTTCCACGATAAACGACAGGTAGTGCGGGTTGAGCAGGCCGAGACCCGAACCGATCGGCGATGCGCCCGGCATGATCGCATGCGCGCCCGCTTCGATCAGATGACGCGCCAACAGCGGATCATCCGAGGTGTAGGTCAACACGGTAAAGCCTTCGTCAACCAGTCGCTTCGTCGCCTCCAGCGTGCCGATCGGGTCGGGGAGCAAAGTGCGCATGTCGCCGATCACTTCGACCTTGATCATGTCGCACAGGCCGGACGCTTTCGCCAGACGGGCGATGCGCACCGCTTCATCGGCCGTTTGCGCGCCCGCCGTGTTCGGCAACAGGGTGTACTTCTTCAAATCCAGACGCTCCAAGAAGTTCGGGTTGTCCGGGTTGTCAATATTCAGACGGCGAATCGCAAACGTCAAAACCTCCGTCTCCGAAGCGTCCACCGCCTGCTGCTGCACATCCAAGTCGGAGAATTTGCCTGTCCCCAACAACAACCGCGACTTGAATTCATAAGTTCCAATCTTCAACGTATCTGCCACTTCCATCGACCCCTTTTTCCGAAAATAAGTGCTTGCCTGTTAGCGACCGCCACCGACGAAATGCACGATCTCGATCTTATCGCCCGCTTGGACCGCCGTCTCGCCGTACAACTCGCGCGGCACGATGTCCAAGTTGTGCTCGATCACGATGATGCGCTCGTTCAATCCGAAATGCGCGACCACATCGGCCAGCGTCTTGACCTCTTCCAACACGCGCTCTTGCCCGTTGATCAGCAATGTCACGACCACTTCCCCCTCTCCGCATCGACCAGCGCACGCAACGTCTTGGCCGCCGCTTCCGGGTCGTCGCTGCCGATGACGGCAGACACCACCGCCACCGCGTTGGCCCCGTTGCGAATGATCTCGCCGACGTCCGCTTCCTTGATGCCGCCGATCGCCACGATCGGCAAACGCACCTGCGCCCGTACCGCTTGGACGCCCGACGGACCGACCACCGGTTCGGTGTCGAGCTTGGTCTGCGTCGGCTTCATCGGGCCCAAGCCGATGTAGTCCGCACCGGCACACTCCGCCGCCACCGCCTCTTCGACGTTGTGTGTCGACAGCCCGACGATCTTGCCGGGGCCGAGGATGGCGCGGGCCACTTCGATCGGCAGGTCCGACTGCCCGAGATGCACGCCGTCCGCGTCCACCGCCTTGGCGACATCGATGCGGTCGTTGATGATCAACCGCACCCCGTGCTCGCGCGTGACTCGGCGCAACAGATGACCCGCTGCCAGCAGTTCGCGCCCGGTAAACTCCTTCTCCCGCAACTGAATCGCATCGGCGCCACCGCGGATCGCCGCCGTGATCACCTCTTCCAGCGAGCGACCTTGCATAAAGGCTTGACCTGTGATCACATACAACCGAGAATCCATCACCACACCCCCTTTTCCTAAAAAGGCAACAAAAAAACCGCCTCCGCAACGAGCGGAGACGGTCGATCGGCATGTTCCATAAAAGACATACACAGACGCGCCATCCCGCTTCCCTACGCTGGTATTACCCAGAATCGATCAGGTTCCAAGGGTTGAAGGGCCACGCCTTCTCTCAGCCTCCGCCAATCCGGAAGCACCCCTAGGGGATTGAACTTACGTCTCATGATAACATTCCCACCACATCCTGACAAGACAGGTCAGTGCATCTTCGGCAGCCCCGGCAGGCTGAACCCGATCACCTGATCGGCAAACAGGGTCAGTTGCGGCAACCGCGTCGGCTCGCCTCCCCCTCCGACCAGCGTTACATCGGTCAAGGACAGAATCGGCCCGCTGTCGACCAGTTGCAACTCCTGTTCCTCCTCTTCAAACTTGCGAAGCAACTCGCTGCGCAGATGGGTGACCATCGACGACACATCGGGGATCAGGTCGCCCCCGTCCTGTGAAAACGATTCGGCGTAGGACGGGCGAATCTCGCCGAACTTGCCATGCACCTGCCCCCACGCCGTCAGAAACAGCACCTCCGCCGAGCCACCCTGCGCCTCCAGCCTTGCGATCACCTTGCGCAGCGACTCCAAGGTCAGCCATTTCATCGAGACCCGCTTTTCCATCGCTTTCGGCAAAGTGGGCGGGGTGACGCCCGGTTTCTTTTCCTGCTGCTGTTGCCCCTGTTCGGATTGCGTTTGCTTAGCCATAAGTTCCTCCTTGATCCTGACAGATGTTTGGCTTAGTATGCCCCACGAAACGAATTGGGGATAGACAAGCCGCATGAAGTATGTAAAATGAAAAGGTGGAGGTGTCTTCCTTGAAACGTATCGCATTGATCTTATGCTTTGTCGGCGTGTCCGGCATGCTGTTCCTCGGCGCTTGGGAGGAAAAGCCCGCTCTCGAGCTGACGACCGTTGCGGCGATCTCGCACTAATTCCGCTTGCTTCTTCTTTTTATAAACCAAGGCTCTCGGTGAACGTACCGAGAGCCTTTTTCGTGTGGGCATCCGTCTCCTGTCGAATTTCAATCTCTGATCGTTCGCCAAAGTCACACTAAAGTTCGACAGGTTTCGATAAATTTGTATAATATTTTGAATTGTTCCACGTGAAAACACAATTTACTCGAGGTATTTGACCCCGTAACGCCCTTTGTTCGTCCGATAGATGCCTACATAGGCGGGGGTTTTGTACCCGTTGACCCACCAATCCTGTCGAAACCGATCTGCCAGACAGTCGGCTTGAAACTTCGTGTCGAACAATTTCCCGTAATACACCCAACTCATCGGCTGCCACTCTCTCCTTTGCCCCGTTCTTGCGTGAAACCGGTTCCTCTCCAGTCTTCCCCATTCCTCACGAAATTTGCCTCGCTTGAACAAAACCCCATCGGGCAAACTACCCCAAAGGAGGGATCGACGATGAACAGGAAAACGGCCACACTCTTGCTGGTTCCTGCGCTGTTGCTGTCCACAACGCTTGTCGGGTGCAACAACGCAGCCGCACCGGATGTGCGACAGGGCGTGCAAGATAAGGTACGCGAGGGCAAGCAGACGGCGGAAGGCGTGATCGAGGAGAACAAGACGACGCGTGCGGAGCGCAACCCGAACCGCAGCCAAGTCTCCGAACTCCGCAAGCCGAAGTATGAGATCAACGCCCCGAAAATCCAAGGGCAAAACAGAGCCAAGACCAAATCCCAAGGCGCCAAAAGCCGCATCAACAACATCAACCGCGTGGCCGACTATATCGCCGACACGGTCAACCGCATCCCCGGCGTCGAGCGCTCCGCCGTGCTTTTGACCGGCAAAACGGCGTTGGTCGGCGTCGACTTGAGCAAGGACATCTCCGGCTCGAAGATCGACACGATCAAATACTCGGTCAAGGAAGCGGCGGAAAACACCGGCACGGGGTACAACGCGATCGTCACCGCCGATGTGGACACCGTTACCCGCGTGCGCGAACTGATCGCCGGAGCCAAAGCGGGCAAGCCGATCGATTCGGTCTCCGATGAGATCGCCGACATCATCTCGCGCCTGCTTCCGGAGATGTAGCGATAGAAGCACGCCCCTATTTCATCCCGCAAAAAAGAGGCGTTCCCTTGTGAAGGGAACGCCTCTTCGTGCATGTGAGCAGGCTGTGTCACGCTTGATCTTTGAGATAGCGTGGCAGAAGCACTTGAAACGCCGTGCCTTGCCCGACTTCGCTCTCGACCACGATGTCGCCATGGTGGCTGGTGACGATGTTGCGGGTGATCGCCAGCCCTAGCCCGGTGCCGCCTTTGCTGCGGGTGCGGGCTTTGTCGACTTTGTAGAAGCGATCCCAGACGTATTGCAGGTCTTCGGCGGGAATCCCTTCGCCCGTGTCGCGGACGACGGCGCGGACGACCGAATCATCGCGAGTCAGTGACAAGGTGATCGTCCCGCCGTTCGGCGTGTGGCGAAACGCATTGTCCACCAAGTTGGTAAACACTTGCTCCAAGCGGTCGGAGTCGCCGTAGACGAGGATCGGTTGCTTGTCTTCCTCGACCTCCACCTGCATCCCGACGCCTCGTTCGTGGGAAACGGTGGTGAACTTGCGACCGACGCGGCGGATCAGGTGGATCATGTCCACCTCTTCCTCCTCCATCTGGAACTGTCCCGATTCGAGCTGCGCCAAGTCGAGCAGGTCATTGACGAGGCGACGCATCCGGTGCGTCTCGTCGAGGATGATCGACGTCAGCTCCTTGCGCTGTTCCGGGTCGTCACCGAACTCGTCGAGCAACGCTTCCGAGTAGCCTTGCATCATCGCCAGCGGCGTGCGCAGTTCGTGCGAGACGTTGGCGATGAAGTCTTTGCGCATCGTCTCGATCGTGCGCTGGTGGGTGACGTCGTGCAACACCGAGACGAACCCGCGCAGCGTCTCCCCGTCTTTCTCGTAGAGCGGGGCGATCGTGAAGACGAGCACGCTGCCTTGCCAATCGACTTCGTCGATCAGCGATTCGCGGTGCTTCATCACCCACTGCATGCCTTGGCGCAGATCTTTCGGCAGTTCTTTGTCGGACGGGCGACCACTTTCGGCCAGCGTTTGCGTGCGCAACAGCTTGCGGGCCGGCGGGTTGGCGAGGGTGATCGTGCCGTTCAGGTCAAACGAGACGACCCCGTCGGTCATCGCGGTGATGATCGAGGACAGCTGTTCCTTTTCCCGTTCGAGGTGGTCGATGTTCTCTTCCAACTTGTAGGCCATCTTGTTCAGCGTGTGTCCGAGGCGGCCGACTTCGTCGTTGGTCATCACTTGCACTTTGCCGTGGAAATCGCCTTGGGCCATCGCGCTGGCGACCTTGTTCATCTGCAGCAGCGGATTGGACAGGTTCTTGGAGACGACAAACGCCAAGCCGGTCGCCAGCAGGATGCCGAGTCCCGCCGCGAAGAAGAGAAGTTCACGAACTTTTTCGACGGCTTCGTACGCAGCGATTGGCTGGACGATCTCGATCAACGCGATG
>DASTWJ010000081.1:0-5659 GCA_035776695.1 Bacilli bacterium | reverse complement strand
GTGGCTGCGGTGAAGGCGGGGTTGACGTAGCGGATCAGACCTTGTTCGTCGGTGATGATCACGCCTTCGCGCATCTGTTCAAAAACGATGGAGGTAAGCGTCAGGTAGTAACGCATTTGTTCGAGGGTGCATGTATCGAGATGATCGAGCCAAAGCTCGGTGCTGACGGTCGGACTCACGGTGTTCTTCAATGGGAAACACTCACTTCCTATCAGAATCCTTCCTCTCTACTTTATCAAGAGAGATGGAATCTGTAACCACCTTTTTGTGCCATTTGCCAATCTTGGCTTATACCACCTATAATTTAGTCAACAAGCCGTACGCGGCGAACTTGAGGGGCGAGGCCCGTGGCAGCGAAGAAACAGAAGAAAATCTACGAACAGATCGCCGATAAGATCAAAGGCATGATCGAACAGGGACACCTGCAGCCGGGGGACAAGCTTCCGGACATGCGGACATTGGCAGCCGAATTCGGCGTGTCGCGCCTGACGGTGCGCGAGGCGTTCTCCTCGCTCGCCGGGATGGGGCTGTTGCAACTGCGCCACGGCGAAGGGACGTTCGTGCAAAAAATCGACGTGGAGACGATGGTCACCAAACCGATGAACGCGGCGCTTCTGCTCGGCATGGGCGACCTGTTCGCTCTGCTCGAAACCCGCCGTGCGCTGGAAGTCGGCACGGTCGAACTGCTTTGCGACCGCAAAGGCACGATCAACCTCGCCCCGGTCGAAACGGCGCTTGCCAACATGCGTGACGGCGGCGCGCATCCGGAAGAGTGGGTCAGCGCCGACCTGCAGTTTCACCTCGCGCTGGCTGAAGCGTCGGGCAACTCGGTGCTCCACAACCTGATGAGCACGATGTCCGAAGCGTTGCGCAGCATGATTCGCGAGCGGCTGGCGGAAGCGGAGCAACGGCAGGAGGCGCTACGCCAGCATGAGCGGATCGTCGAGGCGTTGCGAGCGCGGGACAAGGTACGGGCGATTCATGCGGTTCGCGCACATCTCGAGGACACGGAAGCGTGGTTGCGGGAGCGGAGAACGCTTGGGAAATAATTGTCGTATTTGCGGATGGCGGGGCGTACACTACAACTACAAAGCCCCCTCTTTTGGTACAATAAAGAAAGCAAAAGGGGGCCGGGTTATGGAAGCACAAGCAAACAAGGCGCGGGTTCACCGTCGCCAACCTCTTTCTTTCCACTTGAAACGCGCATTTTTTATCACCCTCGGGGCGATGCTCGTCGGCGTCGGGCTGGAGTTGTTTCTGGTGCCCAACTCGATCATCGACGGCGGCATCATCGGCATCTCGATCCTCTCGGCTCATCTGACCGGCTGGCCGATCGGCCTGTTTACCTTCCTGCTCAACCTGCCATTTCTCCTTGTGGGCTATAAGCAAATCGGACGCACGTTTGCCGTGACGACGCTGTGTGCGGTCGCGCTGATGTCCATTTTCGTCTCGTTGCTCCATCCGGTGGACGTGATCACCAAGGACATGCTGCTCGCCTGCGTGTTCGGTGGCGTGTTGCTCGGCATCGGCGTGGGCACGATCATTCGCTATGGCGGTTCGTTGGACGGGACGGAGATCGTGGCGATCCTGTTCACCCGCAAGTCGGCGTTCTCCGTCGGGGAGATCGTGATGTTTTTCAACATCTTCATTCTCGGGAGCGCCGGGTTCGTATTTGGCTGGGATCATGCAATGTATTCGTTGATCGCCTATTTTATCGCCTTTAAGATGATCGACATCACGATCGAAGGGCTGGACGAGTCGAAGTCGGTGACGATCATCTCCGAAATGCCGGACGAGATCTCCGAAGCGATTCAGCACCGCTTGGGGCGGGGCGTGACGCATATCTACGGCAAAGGCGGGTACACGGGCGAGGACAAGGAGTTGCTCTACGTCATCGTCACCCGCTTGGAACTGGCGAAGTTGAAGAGCATCGTCATGGAGTATGATCCGGGTGCCTTCATCGCGATCGAACATGTGGCCGACGTGACCGGCGGCCGCTTCCGCAAGAAAGCGATTCACTAAACAGGCGAACAAGACGGGAGAGGGTGCGGATGGACTACCTGATCGGCACACTGGTCCTCGTCGCAGCAGTAGCACTGATTTTGTGGATTATGAAGAACAATTCGATCTAATCGGACGAGGTTCGGTAGCGGATGCAAAGAGAAAAGACTCCCTTCGTTCGCAGGGAGTCTTTTTCGTGATCCGTTTGTTTAGCGACCGGACAGGCAGTCGGTCGAAACGAGCGAGTTGTACATGTCGCGAAAGGCAGCCAGTTCGCGCTCCAAGGAGAACTGTTCTTGAATCGTCTGCCGTGCCCCTTCGCCGACGCGGGTGATCGCGTCTTGGTCGGTGTAAAGCAGCTCGGCTTTGGCGACCAGTTCGTCATCGTCGTGGTAGAGGAAGCCGTTGACGCCGTCTTCGATCAGGTCGCGGTTGCCCGGCACATGGGAAGCGAGGATCGGCTTCCCGAGCGACATCGCTTCGAGCAGCGCGTGGGACAGGCCCTCGGAGGAGGACGTGTTCATCACCACGTCGGCGCAGCGGTAGAGGTCGGCGATCTCTTCGTACGGCACTTTGCCGATGTAGCGGGCGTGGAGCGAATCTTGGAACGCCGTTTCCACTTGGCCGTATGTGTTATCGTCGAGTACGGGACCGGCGAGGATGAAGCGCACGTTCGGGTGGACTTGGTGGACCCGTGCCAGCGGAGCGAAGGCGTTGAGCGGACGCTTGACCGGACGGATGCCGGCGACGAGCAGGAAGATAAACTCGTCGTCGCCGAGGCCGAAGTCATGGCGCTTCTTGCCGACGCCCTGCGGCATGTCGACGCCGAGGTTGATCACGATCGACTTGTCGGCGGCGCCGGGGTAGATCTCGGCGAGGTTTTCTTTGGCTTTCTCGGTCAGGAAGACGATGCGCTTGGCGTAGTCGACCACTTCGACCATGCTGGGGCGCGTTTCCGGGTGTTGCAGGTGTTCGTTGACATCGGTGCCGGTCATCGTCAGCACCAGCGGTTTGCCGTATTGTCTCGCAAGCGGGGCGATGTGGCGCCCCGTCGCGTAGGCGTTGTAGGAATGGATGATGTCCGCCGCTTGGTAATCGGCGTCCGTCACTTGGTCGAGCGGCTTCAACGTGATGTCGATGCCGAAGGGACGCAGCCCGCGCTGCAGGCGGCCGGCATAGGTCCAGTTGCCGCCGGACGGTTGGTTCGGCGGCAGGATGATCAGAATCTTCATGTTGGGTATCGTTCCTTTCCAAGAAGGATGCTTCTCTATACTTTACCCGTTCCGGTCGAAGAGTACTGTCATGTGCCCTACATTTTTGTGGTATGATGGAGAGGTAGTATACGTGCGACTGAAGAGGTGAGAGCAATGTCCTTGTGGTTCAAATCGCCGATGCCTAAATTGGCACAGGTGTTCTTTTTCGTGTATGTCCTCGTGGTGATGGGTCTGTTCGGACTCGTCGGCGTCGAGGTCGCCAAGTTCCATTACGGGCTGGCGATGATCATCCTGCTGGCGAACGTCCTGATCGTCGGCTTCGGGTTCATGATCCGCAAACGCGTGTTGCGGGCGAGCGGCTTGCTGCCGAGCAATCAATAGGGAGTACGTCGGCAAACGAAAGTACAGGGAAAAACCGTACCAGTCCTAGGAATCACTGTGGACAGGTACGGTTTTTTCTATGTGGAAAACGTCTATTCATAAGTAACGGTAGCCGGGTGCTCGTAATCGCCGCCGTAGTGAGGCAGTCCCCCGCGTTGGTCGATCTCGCTCTCAACCATCTGCAGGACGGTGGTGCCGTTGTCGTTGAGGTACTCTTCGAACAGGTTCATCGTATCGAAGTGATAGGCCAGTTCTTCGACAGTCCAGTCTGTCAGCGGCACATCTTTCAGCTGTTCCAACGTGCGTCCCACGTACATGTCGCTCACCTCCGTTATGGCGTTAGGGTGCGCTGGGAGGGAGGGGAGCATTCGGGTATACTGGTTGTTAACATGTGCCTGTATAGGCTGTTGAGAAAGGAGGTGGCGAACCTGATGATCACCGTAACCGAACGCGCTCGCGAGGCGTTGCTTGCACTGAAACCGGATGATGAGCCGATGCTGAACTTGCGCCTGTATATCGAGACGGAAGGCGGCTGAAGCGCGACCACTCATTATGACTTGGCACTGGATGTGCCGAGAGAAGAGGATGAACGATTTCCCCAAGCGGAAGGGGATCTTCAAGTGCTGATGGACCGTGCCTCCTATTTTTTTGTCGATGATCCCTTGAAGATCGACTACGAGCCGGAGGAGGGCGTGTACCGGATCAAGGCGGCGACCCATGTGATCCCCGATCGGATTCGATTGTGAGCCGTACGCCCAAGAAAAAGTGAAACGCTTGCGGGATGTGTGCGTATAACCTACTAGACACATCCTACACCCAAGGGGAGAGGGAAGATGAGCTTTTTCAAACGTATCAAGACGATCTGGCAGGCCACCCGCAGTGACGGACGATCGGAGCCGGAAGATCGCAACTTGACCAACTTGCAAGTCGGCGACATTCTCACGGTCGACTTGGTCGATTATAAGCTGGAGGGCGTGACTGTCTACCGCAGCGGCGGTAAGGTGCGCCGCGGCTACCTGCTCGTCGACGGGACGGACACCCGCTACCTGCTCGTCGAGCAAAAGGAAAAACTGCGCGCCTACCTGTTTGAGAACCTCGACGCCCGCTTGGAGAACCCGGACGAGATCAACACGGAGATGATCTTCGACGATGTCTCCTATTTTGAAACGGCCAAAGGGGAGTCGTCCGTCGAGATTAAAGGCCGCAGCGCGTTTGTGCCATATGACCCGGTGTACTGGTGGCTGCATCTGTCGGACAAGGGCGAGGCGCTGTTGACCGAATGGCAAAACGGCGAGACCGTCTTGCGTCGCGGGATGCCGGTGCAGCCGTATGAAGTGACGATTCTGCCGGGGAGCGAGTAAGTCGGCCCGGGACGGAGACTGTTACGCCTACAAGCCGCGACGACGCGCAAGGGCACTGGTCGAATTATCCGTAAGCGCCAGAAGTCGTCGCATGGTATACTGGAAGAGAGAAACACTCGATCGTACGGATCTTAGATAGGAGACCAATAGATGAGCAACTGGGGACCTGTCGTTTATCTGGCCGGTTTGTTGAAGCCGATCCTCGGAGGCATCGAGGGATTCGTCCATGACTGGGGGCTGGCGGTGATTCTGCTGACCTTGATGGTGCGGATCTGCCTGTTCCCGATGAGCATTCGCCAAGCGCGATTCGCGTGGAAGAACCGCCTGTTCACGCGGGCGATGCGCGATCTGCGCGAGAAGCTGAAAGACAAGCCGGATCAATTGAAGGAAAGCACGCAGATTCTGATGAGAGAACACAAGTTCAACCCGCTGAGCCCGCTTGGCACGATGCTGTTGCAAATGCCGATCTTCGCGGCGGTGTACGGCGTGTTCTACCATTTCGGCGGCAACATCACCTCGGCGCTGGTGCCGTGGGCGCACGCGTTGTCGCACAGCGACCCTTTTCATATCATGCCGTTTGTGGTGGCCGGTCTGACCGGGCTTGGCGTGTTGGTGCCGATGCTGCAACCGGAGACGGTGGAAGGCGTGTCGCTGGTGAAAAAATTCATGCCGCTGATGTACATGTTGCCGGTGATGCTGTTC
>DASTWJ010000080.1:0-3490 GCA_035776695.1 Bacilli bacterium | reverse complement strand
CTCCAATCGAATCCGCAAGAGCTCGTCAAACGGGTCATCGATGCCTAATTGGCGAGACCTGCGGCGGTTTTGCGAGAAGGACGAGTGGGAGTTGTACAAAGCGACCGACCATTATTACTATCGGAAGCGGCGGCCAGATGGGACTATGAAGTACACGATGGTCTCCAGAGGCACAGGCGAAATCAAAAAGTATCTGTGGCAAGATATCCTCAAGAAGCAACTCGAAGTTACCCAAGCGTATTTCAACAAGAAAAGCTAATGCGAAAAGCCCCGCACGCTCTTTCACATCGCGGGGCGTTTTGTTTATTTTGGAAAAAGGTTCTCTGTTCGTAGCCTTATTCATGAAAAGCAGGCAATACATGCTCCCGAAACATCTTCATCGGCACCAACGAAGCGTCGTACATCTCACTGGCAATGCAAGCGACGGCGTTGTATTGGGGAAGCAGAATGATATACTGCCCTCCATGCCCGAGGGCGAAGTAGTAGCGGTTGTCAGGTTCTTCACCAAGGTCGCGGTCGAGCAGGGTCGACCACCATTGATAGCCGTAATCGCCGATGTGGGGGTAAGTGGTGAAGCGCGGCTTCAGCGACTCGCGCACCCAGTCTTGGGAGATCAGGCGCTTTTTTCCCCACATGCCTTCACGCAGATACAGCATCCCGAACTTCGCCATGTCCATCGTCGTCAGCCGCAGACCGTCCCCGCCTCGGTTGATGCCTTGGCGGTCGTCGTAGAAGAAAGCGTCCGTGATGCCCAGCGGGCGGAAGAGATGCTTTTCGGCGAAGGCAAGAGCGGTCATCCCCGTCGCTTGCTGCAGGACGGCGGTCAGCAGGTGGGAAGCTCCGGTGTTATACGTCATCTTCGTGCCGGGTTCGTCGATCACCTTTCGCTCCAACACGTAGTTGACCCAATGATCGCTGTAGAACATATGTGAGAACCCGTTCCATGTCGTCCACTCCGGCCAGTCGTGGCCCGTCGTCATCGTCAGCAGGTGGAACAGTGTCCACTCCCGTTTGCGCGGGTCGGGGTCGTTCGCCAGTTTCGGGAAGTAGGTGTGTAGCGGCACATGGACATCGGGGATCCGCCCTTGGTCGATGGCGATGCCGATCAGAGCGGAGACGACGCTTTTCGTGACGGAGTTGATCTTCTGGATCTTCTGCGCGGCTTTCTTGTTCTTGAAGTACTCGAAGACCAGCCGGTCGTTGCGAAGGATCACGCAGGAGATGATCTTCTCTTTTTGTAGCTCTTTTTCAAAAAGGGCAAGTTGCTTCCCCTCCATCTGCTGCTCGGCGGGCGTGGAAGTCTCCCAGATCGAGGCTGCTTTTTGCTTGGTTTTCACGTGCATCCGCTCCCTTCGATGTACGCTACTAGTTCGGGTCAGAGCACCTTTTTCCTCCCAATAAATAGAAAAAGGGTCGGAGCATTGCTCCAACCCTCTTCTTAATAAAACACTTACACAATCGGCTCCGGCAAACGGAAAATCCGCCGTGCGTTCTCCGCCGTCTGCAGACCCAACTCTTCCAGCGTCATCCCGCGCAAACCCGCAATCTTCTCCGCCACATGCTTCACATGTGCGGGCTCGTTGCGTTTGCCACGGTGCGGTTCCGGCGTCAGGTACGGGGAGTCGGTCTCGATCAGCAGGCGGTCGAGCGGCACTTTCGACGCGACTTCCTGCGGGCGTTTGCCGTTCTTGTAGGTCACGGGGCCGCCGAAGGAGATGTAGAAGTTCATCTTCAAACACTCCTGCGCCATCTCCCACGACCCGGAGAAGCAGTGCATGATCCCGCCGATTTGCGCCGCGTTCTCTTCCTTCAAGATCTTCAGGATATCCCCGTGCGCCTCGCGATCATGAATCACGATCGGCAGGTTCAGCTCCTTGGCGATGTTGATCTGCTTGCGGAACATCTGCTGCTGCAACTCCGGCGTCACCGTGTCCCAGTAGTAGTCCAGCCCGATCTCGCCGATCGCCACCACTTCCTCGCGCTTCGCCCATTCATAGAGCTTCGCGTAGTGGTCTTCCGTCAAGTCGTTCAGGTCACACGGGTGATACCCGACCGCCACATGCAGACCCATCCATTCCTCCGCGATCTCCAACGCGCGCACGTTCGAGTCGTAGTCGTAGCCCGGGATGACGATCTCATGCACGTCGTTCTCCCGCGCCTTGTGGATCACCGCTTCCAAGTCGTCTTGCAGCTTCGGCGAGTTGAGGTGGCAGTGCGTGTCGAACAGGTAGTATTTCGACATGATTACTTCACCACCGCGCCGTTGGCGATCGAGGGGACGGTCGCGAGTACCAGATCGTCACCCGCGGACGCAGCGAGGATCATGCCGTGCGATTCCACGCCGCGCAGCTTGACCGGCTTCAGGTTGGCGACCAAGATCACCTTTTGCCCGATCAGTTGTTCCGGCTCGTAGTATTTGGCGATGCCGGAGACGACTTGGCGGCGCTCTTCGCCCAAGGACAGTTGCAGCTTGAGCAGCTTATCCGCTTTCGGCACGCGCTCGCACTCGACGACTTCGGCGACGCGCAGTTCGACTTTCATAAAATCGTCGATGCCGATCAGGGCCACGCCTTCGACCGCTTCTTTCGGGGCTTCGGCTTTTTTCGCTTCTTCTTTCGGCGCTTTCGTTGCTTCTTGTGTGGCTTGTTGTTCAGACACGGCTGCGGTTCCTCCCATCATCTCTTGAATCGCTTCCACTTCTTTCTCCACGTCGAGGCGTTGGAACAGGTTCACGCCTTTGGAGACTTTCGCGCCGACCGGCAGGCGGCCGAATTCTTTTGCGCTGTCCCACGTGGTGTTCACGCCCGCTTCGAGGCCCAGTTGCTCCCAGATCGCCGCCGGCGCTTGGGTCATAAACGGCTGGATCAGGATCGAGGAGATGCGCAGGGACTCGGCGAGGTGGTAAAGGACGGTGTTCAGGCGGTCTTTTTGCGCCTCGTCCTTCGCCAGCACCCACGGAGCGTTTTCGTCGATGTATTTGTTGGTGCGAGAGATCAGGTCCCAGATCGCGCCGAGGGCGGTGGAGAACTGCATCTTTTCCATCGCGTCTTCGGTGCGCTTGACGGTGTCGGCCGCCAGCGCTTGCAGGGTTTTGTCAAGCTCAGTGAACTCGCCGAACGGCGGGACATCGCCGCCGTTGTACTTCTCGATCATCGCGACGGTACGCGACAGCAGGTTGCCGAGGTCGTTCGCGAGGTCGGAGTTCAGGCGGGTGATGAAGCTGCGCGGCGTAAACTCGCCGTCCTGCCCAAACGGCACTTCGCGCAGCAGGTAGTAGCGGAACGAGTCAAGGCCGTAGCGGTCGATAAACGGCACGGGGTCGACGACATTGCCTTTGGACTTGGACATCTTGTCTCCTTTGGAGATGAAGAAGCCGTGGCCGAAGATTTTCTTCGGCAAAGGCAGGTCGAGCGCCATCAGGATGATCGGCCAATAGATCGTGTGAAAACGGACGATGTCCTTGCCGATCACATGCACGTCAGCCGGCCAG
>DASTWJ010000079.1:0-39491 GCA_035776695.1 Bacilli bacterium | reverse complement strand
GCCAACCCACATCCCGATTACAGAAAAAACCTTTGATGATATTTCGAATGTGATCAATAAACTAAACAAAAAGTAGGAGGTATTATCATGGGGGATTTGGAAAAACTTATCCCGTTGCTATGGGGGTGTGAAATCACTTCCTATCATTTTGATTTTGAAACTCATGCAATAAGAATGGAAGTAAAGAGAGTATACGATAAGGAAATAACGCTTTTCCATATCGAATTAGAGGATGTTTGTTCATTTTCTTGGATCAATGGGATGGGGGACGATCGGAAAAAGCTATATAGATGGGAATATCTTGATTTGGTATCGTTTGATACAGTTATCGACACAAAGATTCATATCTTAGGTGATACCTTCCTGAGTCAATATTTCCAAGCCCCGAATATTTGCTTGGAGATTGGAGATTCGGTGCTGTTAGTGGAAGCGAATTATCTAGTCGTTAACAATGAAAGGTTTCGGCTTAGATAAAAATTGTATGAACTCGCTTTGATGATCTCAGAGAGAGTTTTCTTATTAGTCTTATATATAAGAAAGACGGAAATGCAACGGTAGAGGAAAAACCATTACGGGAGGTAATGGGAACGGTTATAGCGTTGGTAGTAACGGAAGTAGAGTGATTTCCAACTACCACTTGAAGACGGAGCCGACCACCAGATCGTCGCACGGAAAATGTTCGGTTTCCAAGGGCGCAAGGATCAAGCCTACCTCGGGAATCTTCGCGACCGTGGGCACGAACTCTTTTACCATTACGATGTTTCAGGGAATGTGACCGATCTGACGGATCATCTGGGCAGCGAAGTGTTGAAGTATCGCTATGATGCGTTTGGCGGGGTCTTTACTCAGCTGTGGACGCCGTATAACCAGACGGGGCTGACGGGGAAGAGCTATGACATCAAGGCGAGCTTGATGGATTACAGCGCTCGTTGGTCGCTTTACCTCGCAAGATACATGGCCGGGGATTCCGGCGCTGCCGCAGACGACGAATCGCTATAGCTATGTGTTGAACAACCCAGTTAACCTATACGACCCGACGGGGAACATGCCGTGTTATGAAGCGGATGGGTATGTTAACTGCGGGTATGATCCGGACCCGGGGAATTGGTCGTCGTATAGCGGGGATGGGTGGACGCCGCCGGACGTTGACATCTACAATGCGGAGCCGGATGTATTGCGGCAGTTGATCGATACGCATGTAATAGAGTTCCTGTTGTTGGCAGGTGAGCAATCTCCTGAGCAACGAGGACCGCGGAATTCCGTATTTTATGATCGAGTACTTGCAGTGTGGATGAGTTATCAGGCTGACGACGGTGCCGATGCTGGCCATCCATTTGAAGTAAAAAAGCAGCTATATACCCAAAATGGTATGCTGGATGACTTCAATGATGGGGTATCTCTAATAGGAGACATCATGTATAGATTCCGTCCTAATGAGGAGTTAGCACGGAGATGTGCCAAGATGGAATCCTATGGACAAGATCCGTTTAGCGATGACGCATGTAAGGCGAATTTTGCGACAAAAGCGATGATCGGAATGTATAACGTCCAAGGGGGAGAAAGGCAAGGGATACTAGACCCTTTTAAGAGCAATCGGAGTGCGCTTAGGAACACAAGCAGTGTAAACAATTACAATAAGGGGAACGCTTCTAGCGGTAGTGGAAGTTCTAGCGGTAAGGAAAACTCTAAGTCTGAGAATAGCAATAAGCTATTTTGGGGAAGTTGGAGTGACTATCCGAAAGTTAAAGTTAATGGAAGAGAATATGCTCAGATAGGAGAAAGATTATATACTCATCATGCAGTTGATCGAATGCAACCAAGCGGAATGCGATATTCGAGTAATAGTGTCGGTGGTAAAGTTGGACATCAAGAATATATGGTTCTGACCAGGTTGATTATGGAAGGAGCATCTCGCCAAGCTTTGTAGAAGACGTAATCGCAAATGGAATACTTGCAGATACTCCGACTGTAAATGGAGTTCAAAGACAAATTTGGCGTTCTGGTACAGTTGATGTAGTAACAGAACAAGGCGGGAAGATAGTCATTACAATAATAACCAAATAGCATTGGAGGAGAGGAATGTCATGTCTGATTTTGGAGATTTAGAAATCTTTTGCAACAAATTTCTTAATAAAATATATAGTTTGGACGAATTATTACAAACACTTTCTTATTTTCCGGTGCCGGAAGGCTTGACGGAGCACTTAGCCCAAATAGAGTATCAGTTAGAAGTTATCAGATTTAGCGTTTCAGATACTGAACAGTACGATGAAGCGGCGAGAGTAATCAACGATCTAATTAGGCAGCTAAAAGGTAGGTTGTAGTGCGGTTGTGAAAAAGGCTATACAGCCACGGTATCTGATGCGATCTCCTCGAACGGGTCGGAAGTCCATCTAATGTATGAAGGTGGCAATCGCCAAACGTCCGTCTTGTACCCACAACAATTTGGGTCAATTGAGGAAAAGTTGGGAGGGAACGACCTAATTACAGCGTACACCTATACGTCGGTGGGAGAATTAAAACTGTAGAAGCTGTAGCCGCTCAATTTACCTGTCTGAATATGACCCGTAAAGTGGACACTTTGAAAAAAGTGACCTTCTTGCGGGTCATTTCTGTTTATTATCAACTTACGAGCACGAGCACGAGCACGAGCACGAGCACGAGCACGGGCGCGAACAAAAGCACACCTAAGCCCCTTTATTTTAAACCTGCTACTTTTAAGACAATACCAAATGGGACACACTGATTGAGTTCTTCCAGAAAGCTGAATTTGACATGGGCATCATCGGTTACAAGAACTCCAAGGGCAACTTGAAACGTTAGGATGCCACGTGAAAGGCTCACGAAGAATCCGAGCTTCTCAAGGGCGCAGTGGGAAAGGGGGTATGGGGCGAAAGAATCGAGCCACCTTTCCGCTGAGGAATAACTGGGGAGTACAGAAAAACGGATCAAGTTTCTCGAAGTCGAGTACTGACATCCCTAGTTTATCTCCTACCAAATCTGACCATGCTAGACTGTAACACCTAGTTACAAGGAGCGTGGCGCAGATGTACGACAACTTGAACATGAAGCAGATCCTCTTGATCACCGACGGCTGCTCGAACAAAGGCGACGACCCGGTGCAGATCGCGCGGGTGGCGAAGACGCAGGGGATCGCGGTGAATGTGATCGGCATCGTCGACGGCGGTGACCTCAACTCGGCCGGACGGCAGGAGGTGCAAGAAATCGCGGAGGCGGGCGGCGGTCTCTCGCGCATCGTCGAAGCGCGGCAACTGGCGATGACGATGCAGATGGTCACCAAACACACCGTCCAAATGACGATCCAACAAGTCGTCAACAAGGAACTCCAACAGATGCTCGGCACCGACAGCGAAGGTCTGCCGCCGCAAAAGCGCGGAGACGTCGCCGAAATGGTCGAGCGGATGAGCGACGAGGCGGCGCTGCAACTGGCGCTGGTGATCGACACGAGCGCCTCGATGATCGACAAGCTCCCGACGGTACGCGAGGCGATCCGCGATTTGCAGATCGGCTTGGACGTCCGCCAAGGGCAACACCAAGTCGCGATCCTCACCTTCCCCGCCTCCCGCCAACAGGATGTGCAGGTCGTGTCCGATTTCTCCGCGACGCCCGACCTCAGCAGTTTCTCCTCCCAACTGCAAGCGGGCGGCAGCACGCCGACCGGACCGGCCCTGCAAGCGGCACTGGGTCTGTTCGCCGGAGCGAAGTCCAAGTCGAAGTCCGCGACCCAACACCAGCAAACGGTCTTGCCGCCGAAACAGGAGGATGAACACGATGGCGATATGGCAGCCTACGTCGTCTAGTCCCCTTTTTCACAGCGGGCAAACGGTGACCGGTCTGTGGAACAAGCGGCGCTACCGCATCGTCGAGCCGCTCGGAGCGGGGGCCAACGGCGAGGTCTACCGCGTGCTCGACGAACAGGGACACCATCGGGCGTTAAAAGTGTCGCTGTCCTCCGCGGATATCGCACGCGAACACAATCTGTTGCAAAAGCTGCAAGGGGTGGCTCAAGGCGTCGACCTTGGGCCGCCCGTTTTTGATTTGGATGATGTGAGAACGCGGCAAGGCAAGGCCTTTTTTTACGTGATGGAACGGGTGGAGGGGATGAGTTTGCCCGATTTCGTGGCACAACGGGGCGGGCATTGGCTGGCGGCGCTGTTGTTGCAGCTCGGCACGTATCTGGAACGCCTGCACGCGCTGGGGCATTGCTTCGGCGATCTCAAAGCGGAGAACTGCCTCGTGCATGTGGACAAAGGGATTCTGCGCCTCGTCGACTTCGGCGGCGTCACCCCGTTCGGGCGCGGGGTCAAGGAGTATACGGAGTGGTACGACCGCGCATGGTGGGGGCGCGGCAGCCGCAAGTCGGACGCGGGGTATGACTTATTTGCCCTGTCGATGTTGGTGGTGCGGCTGCTGGCCCCGGAGTTGCCGGGGCGCATGACAAGGCCCGGGGAGCGGCCCGATTTTCGCGCCCTGTTGCGGACGGTGCTGTACGATCCGCGCTTTTTCCAGTGGCGGTCGATCTTGCAAGCGGTGTGGTTGGGGCGCATCCGTTCGGCTGGAGAGTGGCGGCAACACTTGGTGCCCTTGGTCAAACCGAGCGTGAAAGCGGAGCGAAAACAGAAGAGCAAGCCGCGCAAAAAGGACTGGAGCGACTGGCTGGTGCTCGGTTCCGCGACTTTTTTGCTCGCGGTGGTGTTCAGTCTGTTGTTCTAGCGCCTGTTTCGGTGGGAAATCCGGGAAGGAACTTGTCCGTCTAGGCGCGAAGTTTCAAAAGATAGCCTAGTAGAACGGAGTTGGACGATGGAAAATCGACTGAATCAGGCGCTCGAATTCTGTCTGCGCGCCGGGGAAGTCATGCTGATCAACGGCGCGGAGACGTCGCGCATCGAAGAGACGGTGTCTCGGTTCGGGCGGGCGTTCGGGTTGGAGGACATTCATTCTTTTGTGATCCCGACGGGGATTTTTATCTCGCTGTACCACGGCGAGTATGAGAAAACAGGCATGGTGCGGGTGAAGAAGGCCCCGAGCATCAACTTGAACATCGTGCATCGCGTCAACGACCTGTCGCGGCGTTTCGAGCGCGGCGTGATCTCGATGGAGGATGTCGAAGCGGAATTGCATCACATCGAGACCAGTCGGCATGAGTATCGCCTGCGCTACCAGCACATCGCGTCGGCGGTGGCGGCGGGGGCGTTTACGGTGCTGTTTGGCGGCGGGCTGGACGAGTTTCTGCTGGGGGCGGTCTGCGGGCTGCTCTCCAACGCGGTGACCGAGTGGATCGGCGAGTCGATGCCTCGGTTCCTGCGCACCTTTTTCGCGGCGCTGATCGGGGTGCTGGTCGCGGTGGTCGGCGTGAATTTCGGCTGGGCGTCGCAGTTGGAGGCGGCGATCATCGGGGCGGTGATTCCGCTGGTGCCGGGGGTGGCGATCACCAACTCGGTACGCGACCTGATGGCCGGCGAGCTCTTGTCCGGCATCTCGCGGGGCAGTGAGGCGCTGTTGACGGCGTTTGCGATCGCGGTGGCGGTGGCGTTGGTGCTGTCGTTCGGCCTGCAAGGGTTTATGGGAGGTGGGGTGGTATGATGTTCGCCGACTCGGCTCATCAGCTGTTGCAGGTGGCGATGGCGTTTGTCGCATCGGTCGCCTACGCGGTGCTCTACCATGTGCCGAAGAAGGCGCTCTTCCTGATCGGCTTCGTCGGGACAGGCGCTTGGTTGGCGCAAAAAGGGGCGATGGCCGCCGGGCTCACCCAAATCGGCGCGGCGTTTACAGCCGCTCTGCTCGTCGCCGCCGCCTCGGAATGGCTGGCGCGGTGGCAGCGGATGCCGGTGACGGTGTTCACGGTCGGCGGCATCGTGCCGCTGGTGCCCGGTTCCAAAGCGTACGGGGCGATGCGCGAGTTTGTGACAGGCAACGACTTGGAAGGTATCACGCGCGGTGCGGAGACGTTTCTGATCGCGGCGGCGGTGGCGGCAGGGCTGGTGCTCGCGGGCACGGTCGTGCGTTTTATCGACAGGAGGGTGCGGGATGCTCGAAAAAGTGCTGGCAACCGTTCGCAGGCATAATCTCTTTGCGGAAAAGGAAACCGTGCTCGTCGCCGTCTCGGGCGGTGTCGATTCGATGGTGCTGCTGCAGGTGATGCTGGAGTTGCGGGAGGTCTTCGACTTGCAGCTTGGCGTGGTGCATGTGGAGCATGGTTTGCGCGGGGACGAGTCGCGGGAAGATGCGCTTTTTGTCGAACGAACGGCGCAGAGGTTAAAACTTCCCTTCTATAAATATGAAGCGGATGTTGGAGCGCTGGCGGAAGAGGCCGGGTTGCCGATTCAGGTGGCGGCGCGGCAGGTGCGCTACGAGTTCTTCGCGCGCGTGGCGCAGGAGGTCGGGGCGCAGAAGGTCGCGACGGCGCACCATGCGGATGATCAGGCGGAGACGGTGTTGATGCGGGTGCTGCGCGGTACGTCGATGCGCGGGCTGGCCGGCATTCCGATTCGGAGGGAGGTCTCCGATGAAGAGGTGACCTATCAGGTGGTACGGCCACTGCTTGAGGTGCGGCGTGCGGAGATTGAGGAAGCGGCGGTGCGGCTAGGCGTTTCGTATCGGGAGGATGCTTCGAATGCATCGGACAAGTATCTGCGCAATAAGATACGTATACGCCTTTTGCCCGAGTTGGAGCAAGACTACAACCCGAATGTCCGGCAGTCGCTGTGGCAACTGGCGGAAAATGCGCGGGACGATGACACGTTTTTGTCAAAACTGGCGATGGACGCTTTGGGTGAAGTTGTGGAGCAAAAAGAGCCGTTTTGGCGTCTAAACGCGGGTTTGCTTAGAGGGATGGCTCTTCCTTTACAAAGGAGAGTAATTGCACTAATATTATATTATCTGCGCGGACATACCATACAGTGGGAGCATGTTCACGTCGAAAGCGTGTGCGGCTTGCTCACCAACCCCTCGCCCAGTGCGCGGGTGGAATTGCCCGCTCGCCTGTCGGCGTGGCGGGAGTATGAGTCGCTCTGTATCGGGGAGGCGAGGGGGGATCAGTGCCCTTCGCAGCAGGAATTGTCGTTCCCCGGCTCCCATGTGTTAACGGATTATGGAATTCGCTTGGACCTCATCTTGTCGGACGGCGTTGCGCCGCGTCCTCGTGACGCGTGGGAAGCGCAATTCGATGCTGATGAATTGTCCCGTTCACGCATATACATACGAACATGGGGTCTAGGTGACAAGTTCCGTCCCTTGGGGCTGTCAGGCACCAAGTTGATCAGCGACCTGTTCATCGACGCCAAAGTTCCCAAGCACGAACGCGGTCAGTGGCCGCTGTTGTGTGTCGGCGATTCGATCGCATGGGCGATCGGGTTGCGGCGCGGGGATGTGGCACCGGTGCAGCAGGGGACGAAACGAACGGTCACGGCCCGGGCAACCAAGCTGCAGGACTGAAAAGCAACTCTCCCAGGAGGTAACACGATCCATGCATCCAGACGTGCAAGAGATTCTTTTTACGGAAGAGGAAGTCGTGGCCCGCATCCGCGAACTTGGCGCGGAGATCACGCGTGCGTATGAAGGCAAAGACCTGCTCGTGATCGGGATTTTGAAAGGCGCGGCTTTTTTCATGGCGGAACTGGTGAAGCGCATCGACATGCCGATTCAGGTGGACTTTATGGCTGTGTCCTCCTACGGCAAATCCTCCGAGTCCTCGGGTGTGGTTCGCATCTTGAAAGACTTGGACAAAAGCGTGGAGGGTCGCCATGTTTTGATTGTTGAGGACATCATCGACACCGGCCTCACCCTGTCTTATCTGACACAGCTCTTGGAGCAGCGCAAGGCGGCTTCCGTCAAGGTGGCTTCTTTGCTCGACAAGCCGGAGCGGCGCACGGTTGAGATCTCGGCTGAGTTTCTCGGGTTTGCCGTGCCGGATCATTTTATTGTCGGATGGGGACTTGACTACGCAGAGCGTTATCGCAACCTCCCGTATGTCGGGGTCTTGAAAGCCGAAGTCTATCAGGCATAAGGGTGTGGAAAAGCCGAGAGGAGGTACGGAATGAACAGATTCTTCCGCAACGCCGGTTTTTACCTGTTGATCTTCCTGATTACGGTCGGGATCGTAAACTTTATCACAGGGGAAAAGCAGGATCAGATCGAGATTAACTACAATGAGTTCATACAGCATGTGCAAGCAGGGGAGATCAAGTCGCTGGATGTGACGAGCGAAGGGTTGACGCTCCGGTTGACGGGGGAGTTGACCAACGGTCAGGAGTATGTGTCGCGCTCGCTGTTCAGTGAGGAATTCTCGAAGCAGCTCAACGCGGAGCTGCTCAAGAGCAAGGTCAAGATCAATGAACCGCAAAAAGAATCGATCTGGTTGACGTTCTTGACGTCGATCGTTCCGTTTATTGTGATCTTCATCCTGTTCTTCTTCTTGATGAACCAAGCCCAAGGCGGCGGCAGCAAGGTGATGAACTTTGGCAAGAGCCGCGCCAAGTTGTATTCGGAAGAGAAGAAAAAGGTCACGTTTGCCGATGTGGCCGGGGCTGAGGAAGAGAAGAACGAGCTCGTCGAGATCGTTGATTTCTTGAAGGACCCGCGGAAGTTTGCGACGCTTGGCGCTCGCATTCCGAAAGGCGTTCTGTTGACGGGCCCGCCCGGTACCGGTAAGACGCTGCTCGCTCGTGCGGTGGCAGGGGAAGCAGGCGTTCCGTTCTTCTCGATTTCCGGTTCGGACTTCGTGGAGATGTTTGTCGGGGTCGGTGCGTCTCGTGTGCGCGACCTGTTTGAGACGGCGAAGAAGAATGCGCCGTGCATCATCTTCATCGACGAGATCGATGCGGTCGGTCGTCATCGGGGCGCAGGGCTTGGCGGCGGTCATGATGAACGGGAGCAGACGCTCAACCAGATGCTCGTTGAGATGGACGGGTTCGGTGGGCATGAAGGCATCATCATCATCGCGGCGACGAACCGTCCGGATATTCTGGACCCGGCGCTGTTGCGTCCTGGGCGTTTTGACCGTCAGATCATCGTCAACCGTCCGGATGTGAAGGGCCGGGAGGAGATTCTCAAGGTTCATGCGCGAAACAAGCCGATGGCGGAGAATGTGCCGCTCAAGGCGATTGCGCAGCGGACGCCGGGCTTTACCGGGGCGGATTTGGAGAATGTGTTGAATGAGGCGGCGTTGTTGGCTGCTCGGAAGAACAAGAAGGTTATTGAATTGCTGGATATCGATGAAGCGATCGACCGTGTGATTGCGGGTCCGGCGAAGAAGAGCCGTGTGATTTCGGAGAAGGATCGCAAGTTGGTTGCGTTCCATGAGGCAGGGCATGCGATTGTCGGGTATCACTTGGAAGATGCGGATGAGGTGCACAAGGTGACGATCATTCCGCGGGGGATGGCCGGCGGTTACAACTTGATGATCCCGAAGGAAGAGACGTTCTATGTGACGCGTCGGCAGATGCTGGATAAGATCTGCGGTCTGCTTGGTGGTCGCGTGGCGGAGGAGTTGGTGCTCGGGGAGATTTCGACCGGGGCGTCCAATGACTTGGAGCGTGTGACGGGGATTGCTCGTTCGATGATCACGGAGTATGGCATGAGTGAGCGTTTGGGGTATCTGCAGTATGGGCATCGCTCGGGCGGTGGTCAGGTGTTCTTGGGTAAGGATATTGCGCATGAGCAGAATTACTCGGATGCGGTGGCTTTGGAGATCGACCGGGAGATGCGGAGTATTGTAGATACTTGTTATAAGACGACGCGGGATTTGCTGATTCAGCATCGAGGGAAGTTGGATACGATTGCCAATGCGTTGCTGGAGAAGGAAACGATTGAGAAGGAAGTTATTGATGCTCTGATGGAGACGGGTAAGTATCCGGATGGGCAGTCGGTTGAGATTAAGTATGATTCTTCGGAGGCGGTACAGAAGAATCAGACGAAGAGCTTGCATAAGCTCTTGGATGAAGATCAGCCGAAGGCATAGGGTTTGGGAAAAGAGGGTCTGTCCTGTGAGGGATAGGTTCTCTTTTTTTGTTGGCTGAGAGGCGGGTGGGTTCTCTTGCTTCGTGGCAGAGTGGCCGCAACGGGTGGCGAGAGGATGCCTTGGTTCCTCATAGCCCGCGTCCGGGGAGGTATACCCTCCGGGTTCGGGTTGAACTTGCCCCCCTTGATTGTAGGTAAAGCGGTAGGGGGGCAAGCTTCAAAATCTCACCGCTACGGGTATACCTCCCCTCCCGCTCGCTGGGTGGAAGGTGTACTCAGGGATCCTCCTAGTAGGCTCCGTTGCTGGTTGGGTGGTGGGAGTGGGCTGGAAGTGGAACTGGTGCTTGAGGTTTAATAACTTGAGCGAGTTGCTGTTTCTTGGAGGCGCCATCTGCGATTCCTGCCTACAAGGGAGAGCGGAAGGGGAGATAGATCCGTAGGGTGAGATCAGAACGAGCATCCCGACCGCCCTTACTCAATCAGAGGGATGCGAGTTCTCCCGAACCCGGAGGATCTATCTCCCCTGCAGCGGCTAGAAGGCACACAACTGCCACCTCATATCCCTTTTCGCCCTATCGGGCAAATATTTGGAAAACGCTGATTCCCTTGCGGGTAAAGGGGATTATCAAGTAGGATTAGTGGTAGTGTTTTGATATGAACGACTGGTAGAGTGAAAGTGATTGAGTTTTTTGGAAGGGTGGGTTCTCATTTGCGACTGGCTTCGCTGCAATCGATTGAACCAGGGGTGAAACTGGCCCGGCCGCTGCTGGATGAGAAAGGGATTGTTTTGCTGGGCGAAGGTGTGGAACTCAGCTCCTTTTTGTTGAAACGGTTGAACGGGATGGGGATTACGTCTGCGTATATTGAAGACGGACGGACGGAAGATATTGTGGTGGAGGATGTGATTTCGCAGCAGACGCGGCAAGAGGCGATCGGGCTGGTGAATGAGACGCTCCACCAGATTACGTCGGCGGAGAGGTTTCCGCGTCATTATCAGCAGCCGCAGTTTGGTCGCAAGGTGCGGGATTTGTTTGATGTGATTTTGCATGAGATGCGGGAAAAAGATGATCTGGTTATCAACTTGGCCAATATTTATACGACGGATGGGGAATTGTATCACCATTCGGTGAATGTGTCGCTGATGGCGCTGGCAATCGGGATGGAGTATGGGCTGTCGGAGAAGCAGTTGCTCGATCTCGGGGTCGGGACGCTGTTGCACGATGTGGGCAAGTTGCAGGTCCCGCCGGAGATTTTGAACAAGCCCGGTCGGCTGACGCCGGAGGAGTTCGAGGTGGTGAAGGGCCATGCGCAGTTCGGGTATGATCTGCTTCGGGCGCAGGATGATATTTCGCCGGTGTCGGCGCATGTGGCGCTGCAGCATCATGAGAAGGTGGATGGCACGGGGTACCCGCGGGGGCTCGGTGGTCGTGACATGCATATTTTTGGTAAGATAACAGCAGTGGCGGATGTGTATGAGGCGCTGACGGCCAACCGTGTCTATCGACAAGGACAGTTGCCGCATCTGGCTCTGGAGTTGTTGCTCGGGGCGTGCGGGACGCATTTTGACAAGGAGATCGTGGAGTTGTTCCTCGGGACGATCGCGATCTATCCGCTCGGGATGACGGTGGTGCTGAATACGGGGGAGACGGGTGTGATCGCGGCGTTGAATCGCCATCACCCGCAACGTCCGGTGGTCCGCATCCTGAAGGATCGGGCCGGCCAAGATCTGAAGTTGCCCTACCATGTGAATTTGCTGGAGCATCTGACCACGTTGATCGTCAAGTGCGAAGTATAGGGGGAACGTTGATGAGCACCAAAACGCATACCAAGTCGGATATTGAGATCGCGCAGGAGGCGAAGTTGCTCCCGATCAAGGAAGTCGCCGCGCAGGTCGGTCTGAAGGAAGAGGATCTGGAGCTGTATGGCAAGTACAAGTCCAAGATTTCGTTGGACGTCTATCGACGACTGCAGGACAAGCCGGACGGGAAGTTGATTCTCGTGACGGCGATTTCGCCGACTCCGGCGGGGGAAGGGAAGTCGACGACGACGGTCGGGCTGGGACAGGCGCTCGGTTTGAAGTTGAAAGAGACGGACAAGCGAGCGATGATCTGTCTGCGCGAGCCGTCGCTGGGGCCGTCGTTCGGGATGAAGGGCGGTGCCGCTGGCGGCGGGTATTCGCAGGTAGTGCCGATGGAAGACATCAACTTGCACTTCACAGGAGATTTTCATGCGATTACGTCGGCGCACAATCTGTGTGCGGCGCTGATCGACAATCATATTCACCAAGGCAATACGCTGCGCTTGGATGTGCGCCGCATCACGTGGGGACGCGTGCTCGATCTCAACGACCGCGCCTTGCGCAACGTGTTGGTTGGGCTGGGCGGCCCGGCGAACGGGGTGCCGCGCGAGACGGGCTTCGACATCACGGTGGCGTCGGAGATCATGGCGGTACTCTGCCTCGCGGCTGATGAGATGGACTTGAAGGAGCGCTTGAAGCGCATGGTGATCGGCTACAACGTGGACAAGCAACCGGTGACGGTCGCCGACCTCGGAGCGGAAGGGTCGATGGCGGTGCTGCTGAAAGATGCGATCAAGCCGAATCTGGTGCAGACGCTGGAGCATACGCCGGCGTTGGTTCATGGCGGGCCGTTTGCGAACATCGCGCATGGCTGCAACTCGGTGGTCGCGACCAAGATGGCACTGAAGTTGGCCGATTATGTGGTCACGGAAGCGGGCTTCGGGGCCGACCTTGGGGCGGAGAAGTTCTTCCACATCAAGTGCCGCCAAGCGGGGCTCAAGCCGAGCGCGGCGGTGGTCGTGGCGACGGTGCGTGCGCTGAAGATGCACGGCGGCGTCGACAAGAAGGATCTCGGCACGCCGAACGTGGAAGCGGTGCAGGCGGGGCTCTTGAATCTGTCCAAGCATGTGGAGAATGTGCAGGCGTTCAACCTGCCGGCGGTCGTGGCGATCAACAAGTTCCCGACCGACACGGAGGAAGAACTGCAGACGATCATGCAGTGGTGTGAGGAGCATGCGGTTCCCGTTGCACTGTCGGAAGTGTTTACAGGCGGCGGGGAAGGCGGTCTCGCTCTCGCGGAGAAGGTGCTCGATGTGGTGGAGAACCGTCCGGGCGACCTGATGTTCCTGTACAACGAACAGGATTCGATTGAGACCAAGGTGTCGACGATCGTACGCGAGGTGTACGGCGGGGAAGGGGTTCTTTTTGCCCCGAAGGCGAAGACGATGCTCGCTCGCTTGAAGGAGATGGGCTACGATCACCTGCCGGTGTGCATGGCCAAGACGCAGTATTCGTTCTCGGACAACCCGAATCTGCGCGGACGTCCGGAAGGATTCACGATCACGATTCGGGAGCTGCGCCTGTCGGCGGGTGCCGGGTTCGTGGTGGCGATCACGGGTGACATCATGACGATGCCCGGTCTGCCGAAGGAACCGGCGGCGATGCAGATCGACCTGCAGGAAGGCGGCAAGATCGTCGGGTTGTTTTAAATGATTATAAGCCCTCGGGGAATACTGGTAGGTGACGGTGCTCCGAGGGCTTTTTGTCTATCCCTGTGACAACTGTCCGACAAATTGACAGAGGGTGACAACAGAGTTAGAATGACAGTGAATTATGGGAACATTTTGCCCGACGCAAACAGAAGGGGGCTCACAGATATGACACAGCTGGCTGTGGCACCGAACAAGGAGAAGGCGCAAGCGTTGAAGGAACGCCTGCTCCAGTTGAAGAAGGAACGCAACGCCATCATCTTGGCGCATTATTACATGCGAGCGGAAGTGCAGGAGGTCGCGGACTATATCGGCGATTCTTTTGGCTTGGCTCAAAAGGCGAAAACCACCGACGCGGACGTGATTTTGTTCTGCGGGGTTCATTTTATGGCGGAGAGCGCCAAGATTCTCAACCCGGAGAAGGTCGTGCTGATGCCCGACGAACGCTCCGGCTGCCCGATGGCCGATATGGTGACGGGGGAAGGCCTTCGCAAGTTGAAGGAACAGCACCCGAACGCGAAGGTCGTGGCGTATGTCAATACGTCGGCGGAAGTGAAGGCGGAGACGGATATCTGCTGCACGTCGTCGAACGCGCTGAAGGTGATCAACTCCGTGGAGTCGGATGAGATCATCTGGGTGCCGGATAAGAACCTCGGCCACTATGTGTCGCAGTTTACCGACAAGAAGATGATCATCTGGCAAGGGTATTGCAACACGCACGACCTGCTGACGCCGGAAGAGGTGTTGGCGTTGAAGGAGCAGTACCCGGATGCACCGATCGTCGTTCACCCGGAGTGCCGCCCGGAGGTTGTGGAGCTCGGCGATTATGTCGGCTCGACGACCGGCATTCTGAAATACTGCCGCGAGTCCGACTTCAAGGACTATATCGTCGCCACGGAAGAAGGCGTGCGCTATATGCTGGAGAAGGAATCGCCGGAGAAGAACTTCCATTTCGCGTCTCGCTTCATGGTGTGCCCGAACATGAAGGTACACAATGTGAAGAAGATGGTGCGCGCTCTGGAAACGCTCGAACCGCAGATCGAAGTCGATCCGGCGGTGGCGGAGAAGGCGCGTCGTTCGCTGGAGCGGATGCTGGAAGTCGTTCCGAAGTAGGTTTACTGATTGAATCGGTGAAGGAGTCCTGATGATGTTCGCACGTTTTATTGCCAATTTCGCACCGGAACAGGTGACTGTGTACGACACCGACGTGGTGGTCGTCGGCACGGGCATCGCAGGTCTGTACACCGCTCTGAAAGTGAGCGACTATGCGGATGTGACCATGATCTGCAAGCGTGGTCTCACCGAGAGCAATACCAATTGGGCACAAGGGGGAATCGCTGCGGCCATCGCCGAGGGCGATTCCCCTGACTTGCATCGAGCGGATACGTTAAGCGCCGGTCACGGGCTGAACTCCGTGGAGGCGGTCGAGGTGCTGGTCAATGAAGGGCCGGAGTTGGTCGCCGATCTGATTCGGCTCGGCACGCATTTTGATATGGAAGACGATCATCTGGCTCTGACGCAGGAAGGCGCCCACTCGCGCCGCCGGATCTTGCACGCCAACGGCGATGCGACCGGCGCGGAGATCGTGCGGGCGCTGGCGGCCAAGGTGCGGGAGAGCGAGCGCATCGATGTGATCGAGGATGCGTTCGCCATCGACCTGATCACGGCGGAGAACGGCTCTTGCAAAGGCTTGCTCTACGAAAAGGACGGTCACCTGACCTACATTCGCTCGAAAGCGACGATTTTGGCGACGGGCGGGGCGGGGAACATGTACCGCTATACGTCCAACCCGGATGTGACCACCGCCGACGGGTTCGGCATGGCGTATCGGGCGGGCGCGGAGCTGCAGGACTTGGAGTTTATTCAATTCCATCCGACGACGCTGACCTACCCGGAGGCCCCGCGCTTTCTGATCTCGGAGGCGTTGCGCGGGGAAGGCGCGGTGCTTCGCAATCTGTCCGGCGAGCGGTTTATGCCGCAGTATCACGAGCTGGCCGATCTTGCGCCGCGCGACATCGTGGCGCGGGCGATCGTGTCGGAGATCGAGAAGACGAAGTCGACGTTCGTGTACCTCGACATCACACACCAGCCGCCCGAGTTGATCAAGTCGCGCTTCCCGACGATCTATGAGTTCTGCTTGAAGTACGGACTCGACTTGACGACCGACTGGATTCCCGTCGCCCCTGCCGCTCACTATGTGATGGGTGGGGTCAAGACCGATCTGCACGGTGAGACGAATGTCCGCCGCCTGTTCGCTTGTGGCGAGGCATCTTGCACCGGCGTTCACGGGGCCAACCGGCTGGCGTCGAACTCGCTGTCGGAAGCGATCGTGTTCGGCAAGCGGATCGCCGATCGGGTGCGGGCGTTTTTGACGGAACCTTGTGTACACATCGACCTGCCGCACGTGCCGGTTCGCTATCCGTCCCCCGTTCATCGGTTGGATGACCGCAAATTGCATATGCAAAAAGTGATGGTGCGCTATGTGGGGGTCAAGCGGACACGCGACACGCTGGAGAAGGCGCTGGCCGAGTTGGGACGCTATGCCCCGATGTTGTCGCACGGGTACACCAAGCGCAACGAGTGGGAGTTTATCAACTTGCTGACGACGGCGATCTTGACGACGCAAGCCGCCTTGTTGCGCCAGGAGAGCCGCGGCGGGCATTACCGCAACGATTTTCCGAAAGCGAGCAAGCAGTGGTTGAAACATATTGCTTTTCAACGCGACCTAGGGGTTATTGAGGAGAGGTGCTAACCATGTTGTTAGATGAACGAGTCGTAGAAAGTGCAGTGCGCATGGCGCTGACGGAGGATATCGGCATCGGAGACATCACCACCAATTCGATCGTGCCGCCGGATAAGTTGGGGCGCGGCACGCTGTTGATGAAGGAGCCGGGCGTCATCGCCGGTCTCGATGTGGCACAGGCGACGTTTCATATGGTCGACCCGTCGTTGGTCGTCACGCTTCGTTGCAAAGACGGCGAACACAAGGCGACGGGCGATGTGATCATGGAGGTCAGCGGCTCGGCCCGCTCGATCCTGATCGCGGAACGGGTGGCGCTGAACTTCCTGCAGCGGCTGTCCGGCATCGCGACCCGCACGGCGAAGTTCGTCGATCTGGTGCGCTATTACAACGCCAAGATCGTCGACACGCGCAAAACCACGCCGGGTCTCCGTGCGTTGGAAAAATACGCGGTGGTCGTCGGCGGCGGCCGCAACCATCGGTTCGGGTTGTTTGACGCGGTCTTGATCAAAGACAACCACATCGAGATCGCCGGCGGCGTAAAGCAGGCGATCGCGGCGGCGCGTCACCAGATTCCGCACACGATGAAAGTGGAAGTGGAAGTCGAGAGCTTGGAGCAGATCGACGAGGCGCTGGAAGTAAAGGCGGACATCATCATGCTCGACAACATGACGCCCGACCTGATGCGCGAGGCGATTGAGAAGATCGCGGGCAAGGCGCTGATCGAAGCGTCGGGCGGCGTCACCGAGGAGACGATCATCGACATCGCGAAAACCGGCGTCGATTACATCTCGATCGGCGCGCTGACCCATCACATCAAGTCGCTGGACATTTCGCTCGACATCGAGGCGAAGTAAGTCCCCAAGCGGCGAGGGAAAGAGTTGGATCGCTATGTTACTCTGTTTGGACGTGGGCAACACGAATATCACCATCGGCGTGTATGAAAAGGGTCTCTGGACGGCCCACTATCGGATCGCGACGATTCGGGAGCGCACGGAGGATGAGATGGGCTTCCTGCTCAAGAGCCTGTTCGCCCAAAGCGAGATGGACTGGAGCCGGATCGAAGGCATCGCCATCTCCTCCGTCGTGCCGCCGCTGATGCACGCGCTGGAGAAGATGGCCGTGAAGTATTTCGGCCTCAAGCCGCTGATCGTCGGCGCACCGGGTGTGAAGACGGGTCTGAACATCAAATACGAAAACCCGCGGGAACTGGGTGCCGACCGTCTGGTGAACTGCGTGGCCGGCTTGGAGAAGTACGGCCCGAACCTGATCGTCGTCGACATCGGCACCGCGACCAAATTCGAAGTGCTCAACGACAAGGGCGAGTACATCGGCGGCGCGATCGCTCCGGGCATCCGCATCTCCACGGAGGCGCTGTACCACCGGGCGGCGAAACTGCCGCGCATCGAGATCACGACGCCGCCGAGCGTCGTCGGGCGCAATACGGTCACGTCGATGCAGTCGGGCGTGCTGTACGGATTTGCCGGACAGGTGGACGGCATCGTGCGCAAGATCAAGCAGGAGCTCGGCCTGCCGTTTCGCGTGGTCGCCACCGGCGGTCTGGCTCGCCTGATTCGCGAGGTGTCGCGCCAGATTGAAGAGATGGACGACAACTTGACGCTCGACGGCTTGCGGATCATCTGGGAGCGCAACAACCAAGGTTCGACCGCGATGAAAACGGAGGCGTGAAACGGCGTATGATATTGGTATTGGATGTAGGCAACACCGTTATCACCCTCGGTGTGTACAACGGAATGCAACTGCAAGAGGCATGGCGGATGGCGACGATCCGCGAACGCACGGAAGACGAGCTGGGCATCTTGGTGAAAAGCATGCTCGCCGACAAAGGCATCACGACGGAGCGGATCGAAGGCATCGCCATCTCCTCCGTCGTGCCGCCGTTGATGTACGCGTTGGAACGCATGTCGTACAAGTACTTCCGCCCAAGCCCGGTGATCGTCGGTCCGGGCGTGAAGACCGGCTTGAACATCAAGTATGAGAACCCGCGCGAAGTCGGCGCCGACCGCATCGTCAACGCCGTCGCTGCGTGGGACAAGTATGGCGGCCGCCCGCTGATCATCGTCGATTTCGGCACGGCGACGACGTTTTGCGTGTTGAACGGCCACGGCGATTACATCGGCGGCGTGGTCGCACCCGGCGTGTCGATCTCGGCGGAGGCGCTGTTCCATCGGGCGGCGAAACTGCCGCGCATCGAGATCACCCGCCCGACCAGCGTGATCGGGCGCAACACGATCCACTCGATGCAGTCGGGCGTGTATTACGGCTCGGCGGGTCAGGTGGACGGCATTGTTTCGCGGATCAAAGAGGACATGCCGGAGCTGGAGTTTCGCGTGATCGCCACCGGTGGCCTCGCGCCGCTGATCGCCGAGGAGTCGGAGGAAATCCACCTCGTCGACCAAAATCTTACCTTGGACGGATTGCGCCTGATCTGGGACCGCAACCAAGAGAAAGGAGTCTGAGCACGCTATGGCAATTCGACAAGTTGTGCTCGCACCGGCCGATGTGCTGCGGCAGATCGCCAAGCCGGTCGAGAAAATTGATGAGGAGATCCTGACCCTGCTCGACGACATGGCCGACACGATGTACGACGAAAACGGCATCGGTCTCGCCGCGCCGCAAGTCGGCGTCTCCAAGCGCGTCGTCATCATCGACTTCGGCGAGGAATACGGCGGTCTGCTCGAATTGATCAACCCGGTGATCGTCGAGAAGTCCGGCTCCGTCGTCGACGTGGAAGGCTGTCTGTCGATCCCGAACCTGCGCGGCAACGTCAAGCGCTACGACAAGATCACCGTGCATTTTATGGCCCGTGACGGGAAGACCTACGAGATGAAGCCGGACGGGTACTTCGCCCGTATCTTCCAGCACGAGATCGATCATCTCGAAGGCATTCTCTACACCGACCTCGCGATCGACACGTTTGAGATCGACGAGGAAGGCAACCCGATCGAGTAATCGGCACGTTCTGATTTGGCAAAAGAAGACCTTGCCCGAACCGACTTTTGCGGTGAAGGCAGGGTCTTTCCTACATAAGACGAATGATACTAGGATAGACAAAGTTTTTCGAATGGAAAGCAGAGCACTTGCCGGAAAGGGGCCACTCGGGATGAAGGAATACGAAGAGCGCTTGTTGCGGCTGATGAATTTGATGGAGCGGATGGTCGATATGCAAGACCGGATGGTCAACCAGATCGAGATGCTGTCCAAGGAAGTGGATGACCTGCGAGCGCGTGTGGATGAGCAGAACCCGCAAGAGACCGTCGCCTTTTCGAGGTTGAACTGAACTTGTCAGACGGACTATCTTCTTAAAAAAGGAATTTCCGCACACAGAGCGAAATACTTCTAATGTTGGAAATGTCTCGGAAGAGAAGGGGGCCTCTGCTCAATGAGCAAAGACAAGAAAATCCTGATCGTCGACGATCAGTACGGGATTCGCGTGCTGTTGAATGAAGTGTTGGACAAGGAAGGGTACACCATCTTCCAAGCACCGAACGGCGTGACGGCGTTGGAGATCGTGAAGAATGAGAAGCCGGACCTCGTGCTGCTCGACATGAAGATTCCGGGCATGGACGGTGTGGAGATTCTCCGCCACATCCGCAACATCGAGCCGGATACGAAGGTGATCATGATGACCGCGTACGGCGAGCTCGATCTGATCAAGGAAGCGACGGTGCTCGGTGCGATCACCCATTTCACCAAGCCGTTTGATATTGATGAACTGCGTCAGGCTGTCAACCAGCAGCTCGCGGTGTAGCGGGAGGTCTTTTAGATGGAAACGATGATTCGTTTGCGCATGAGCTCGCATGACGCCCACTACGGCGGCGATCTGGTCGACGGCGCGCGGATGCTCGGGTTGTTCGGCGATGTCGCCACCGAGCTTTTGATCCGCCAAGACGGGGACGAAGGGCTGTTCGTCGCCTATGACTGCGTGGAGTTCAAGGCCCCGGTCTTCGCCGGCGACTACATCGAAGCGCACGGCAAGATCACCAAAGTCGGCAACACCTCGCGGACGATGGAATTTCACGCCTACAAGGTGATTCGCGGCAACATCGACCCGCAGAACCCGTCGGCGGCCGAGTTTCTGGAGCAGCCGGAGCTGGTCTGCTATGCGCGAGGCACCTGCGTGACACCGAAGGACAAACAACGACTGAACCAATAACCGAACAGGAAGAGGGATGCGCGTGGAAAAGCTGATCATCACCTGCGCCTTGACCGGCGCGGAAGTCACCCGCGAACACACACCCTACCTGCCGATCACCCCGGAAGAAATCGCAGAAGCGGCCTTTGCCGCCTGGCAGGCCGGCGCGTCGATCGCTCACATTCACGTGCGCGATGCAGACGGCCGACCGACTCAGGACAAGGCCGTTTTTCATCGTGTGATCGAGTTGATCAGGGAGAAGTGTGACATCATCGTACAGCCGTCCACAGGCGGTGCCGTCGGCATGACGCCACAGGAGCGGTTGCAGCCGGTCACCCTGTCGCCCGAGATGGCGACGCTGACGATGGGCACCGTCAATTTTGGCGACGACGTGTTTATGAACACGCCGCGAGACATCGAGGAGTTCGCACAGACGATGAACCGATACGGGGTCAAGCCGGAATTGGAGATCTTCGAAGTGGGCATGATAGCAAATGCCATGCGTCTCGTGAAAAAGGGTCTCTTGCAAGAGCCTCTGCACGTTGACTTCGTGCTCGGGGTGCCGGGCGCGATCGACGGCACGCCGGAGAACCTGATGCACCTGCTCTCCAAGCTGCCGACCGGAGCGACATGGTCGGTCGCAGGCGTCGGTCGCGTGCAACTGCCGTTGACGACGATGGCGATTCTGCTCGGCGGGCATGTGCGCGTCGGGTTTGAAGACAACATCTACTACCGCAAGGGAGAGCTGGCGACGAGCAACGCCCAGTTCGTCGAGCGCGTCGTGCGGCTGGCGAACGAGTTGGGGCGCGAGGTGGCGACACCGGCGGATGCCAGAAATATCCTTGGGCTGACGCGGTAAATTTGGTATGATAGCAGATGGAGTTTCACGTCTGTAAACCTGTAGAGGACGGAGGAGTACAGTATGGCATTTGCATCGTTTAAGGAAGTGCTGCTCGACGGGTACAAGAACGGCTATGCGGTCGGTCAGTTCAACATGAACAACTTGGAGTTCACCCAAGCGATCATCGAAGCGGCGAACGAAGAGAAATCCCCGGTGATCTTCGGCGTGTCCGAAGGCGCGATGAAGTATATGGGGCTCGAATACACGGTGGCGATGGCGCGCGTGGCGATGGAAACCTCGAAGGTACCGGTGATCCTGCACCTCGACCACGGCCCGAACCTCGAAGTCGTGATGAAGTGCATCCGCGGCGGTTTCTCGTCGATCATGATCGACGCGTCGCACTACCCGCTGGAAGAGAACATCGCGAAGACCAAGCAAGTGGTCGAGCTCTGCCACCCGCTCGGCATCGAAGTGGAAGGCGAACTGGGACGCATCGGCGGCACCGAGGACGACTTGACGGTCGATGAGCGCGATGCGTCTTTGGTCGACGTACAGGAAGCGGTTCGTCTGGTGCGTGAATCGGGCATCGACGCGCTTGCGCCGGCGATCGGTTCCGCGCACGGCATGTACAAAGGCAAGCCGGTGCTGGCGTTCGACCGCCTCGCCGAGCTGAAGTCCCTGCTCCCGGAAACCCCGATGGTGCTGCACGGCGGCTCCGGCATCCCGGATGAGGACATCACCAAAGCGATCTCCCTCGGCGTAGCGAAGATCAACGTCAACACGGAGAACCAAGTGGCGATGACCAAGCTCGTCCGCGAGATCCTTGGCAAAGACGACGCCGTGTACGACCCGCGCAAATACTTGAAGCCGGCACGCGAGGCGATCAAGGAAACCGTGAAGCAAAAAATGCGCCTGTTCGGTTCTTCCGGCCGCGCCTAAGATCGTATAGATTTTCAAAAGGAGGCGTGTCGCATGAAATTTTTCCTGGACACGGCAAACGTCGAGGAGATCCGCCAAGCGAATGAGCTCGGCGTGATCGCCGGCGTGACCACCAACCCGTCGTTGGTGGCAAAGGAAGGCGGCGACTTCGTCGCCATGCTGAAGGAGATCGTCGAAATCGTCGACGGTCCGATCTCGGCGGAAGTGATCTCGCTCGATGCCAAAGGCATGGTCGAAGAGGGCGTCAAGCTGGCGGCGATCCACGAGAACATCGTGATCAAAGTCCCGATGACCTTGGAAGGCTTGAAAGCGGTCAACCAATTCGCCAAGCAAGGCATCAAGACCAACGTCACGCTGGTCTTCTCCGCGAACCAAGCGCTGATGGCCGCGCGGGCGGGTGCGACGTTCGTCTCGCCGTTCCTCGGTCGCCTCGACGACATTTCGCAGGAAGGCATGCAGTTGATCTCCGACATCGCGACGATCTTCTCGCTCCACGGGCTGGATACCGAGATCATCGCCGCGTCGATCCGCCATCCGATGCACGTGCATCAGGCGGCGCTCAACGGGGCGCACATCGGCACGCTGCCGTACAAAGTGCTGACCTCGCTGGTGAAGCACCCGCTGACCGATGCGGGCATCGAACGCTTCCTGGCCGACTGGAATCAAATGCAAAAGTAAGGCGGATCGAATCCGGCACCTTGTATGAGACAAGGTGCCTTTTGCTACATGAGGGGGAGAAAGCCATGTGGGCATCTGTCATACCGCTTGCGGCGTCGCTGATCGCGCTGTGCTTCGCCGTGATCCTCGGGCGACAGTACGGACGCAAGCACGGGCTGCATCAGTTGTGGTGGGCGATTTCGATGCTGTCCTACGCCTGCGCGTCGTATGGGGAGTTCTACGCGCTGGCGTTCGGTTGGAATGTCGGCATGTATCTGTTCTATTATTTCAACGCGATCTCGCTGGTGGCGATCATGGCCGCCGGCGAGATGTATATGCTGTTTCGGGACAAGTTTCGCTGGATCGGGCACTTGTACGCCGGCGCGATGGTCGCGGCGATGCTCGTCTTGGTCGTGCTGTTGACACAGGCGGAGACGGTCACCGCACAGCTGGCGTCGCATGACGCGGCGATCGGCGGCGAGGGCTTGCCGCAAGACTCGCTGATCCGCTCCCTGTTCCCGGCGCTGTTGTCGGGAATCGGCGGGACGATTCTGATCATTGGACCTCTCTGGTCGTGGTTCAAAACGCGGTTTCGTGGCAACCTATATATCGCCGGAGGCGCGCTGTTGCTATCGGCGGCGGGGCGTTTGGCGAAGATGGGATATCCCGAATGGTTGCCGATTTCCGAGTTAATCGGCATCGCGATCATCTTCTACGGCGTCGTCCTGTTCTCTGCTCGCAAGAAACCGCTGACCGGAGCAGAGCAAGGATGAAAGTTCTGTCTACTTACGTTATGATAGGGAATAGAGATACGGGCTCCCACCGGAGCTTGTCCGAGACGAAAGGGGTAATCGACGACACATGGAAATGATGGACGCCAAGCAAATCATCGAATTCATCGGCAAAAGCGAGAAGAAAACGCCGGTTCAGGTACATATCAAAGGCACCGACCTGGAAAGCATCGACTTCGGCGCGAACGCCAAGACCTTCCTCACCGGGAACGTCGGCGTCGTGTTCGGCGACTGGAAGGAAGTCGGCCCGGCGCTGGAAGCGAACGCGGCCAAGCTGGAAGACTACGTGGTCGAGAACGACCGCCGCAACTCGGCGATCCCGCTGCTCGACATGAAGAACATCAAGGCGCGCATCGAGCCGGGCGCGACGATCCGTGAGCAAGTGAGCATCGGCGACAACGCGGTGATCATGATGGGCGCATCGATCAACATCGGTTCGGTGATCGGCGAAGGCACGATGATCGACATGAACGTCGTCATCGGCGGCCGCGGCACGATCGGCAAGAACTGCCACATCGGCGCGGGCACCGTCATCGCCGGCGTGATCGAGCCGCCGTCCGCGACGCCGGTCATCGTCGAAGATGATGTTGTAATCGGCGCGAACGCCGTCGTCCTCGAAGGCGTGCGCATCGGCAAAGGCGCGGTCGTCGCAGCCGGCGCGATCGTCACCAAAGACGTTCCGGAAGGCGTGGTCGTCGCAGGCGCACCGGCGCGGATCATCAAGGAGATCGACGCGAAGACCAAGTCCAAGACGGAGATCATGCAAGAGCTGCGTCAGCTGTAACAGCGAACCTTTTGCCAAAAGGGTTGTGAAAAGTCGGTGTGGCACGGGGCGTTTTCCCTTACGGAAGCGCCCCATTTTTGTAGAGAAAAGAGGGTGTGAGTATGGCGACTGAGGAAAAGTTGGTACACATCCGGCGGGAGTTGCATCAGATTCCGGAGCCGGGGTTTGCGGAGTTCAAGACCCAGCGGTATCTGCTGGACTATATCGGGAAGTTGGAGCAGAGCCGCTTGGAAGTGAAGACGTGGAAGACGGGGATTCTGGTGAAGGTGAAAGGCTCCGTCGGCAAGCGGACGCTCGGCTACCGGGCGGATATGGACGGGCTGCCGATCTCCGAGGACACTTCGTATGAGTTCCGTTCGCAGCATCCGGGGTACATGCACGCCTGTGGGCATGACGTCCACATGACGATCGGTTTGGGCGTGTTGACCCACTTCGTCGAGCATCAGATCGCGGACGACCTGCTGTTTGTGTTCCAGCCGGCGGAAGAAGGACCGGGGGGCGCGTTGCCGATGCTGGCGAGCGAGGAGTTCAAGGCGTGGCGACCGGACTTGATGTTCGCGCTGCACATCGCGCCGGAATACCCGGTCGGCACGGTGGCGACGCGACCGGGGATCCTGTTCGCGAACACGTCCGAGCTGTTTATCGAGCTGAAGGGCACAGGCGGGCATGCGGCCTACCCGCACAACGCCAACGACATGGTCGTGGCGGCGGCGCATCTGGCGACCCAGCTGCAGACGATCGTGGCGCGCAACTTGAACCCGCTCGATTCGGGCGTGATCACCGTCGGCAAGATCGAAGCGGGGACCAAGCAGAACATCATCGCGGAAAAAGCGCGGCTGGAAGGGACGATTCGCACCCTGTCGATGGACTCGATGCACAAGATCAAAGGGCGGATCGAAGCGCTGGTGAAAGGGATCGAAGCGGGGTTCGAATGCACCGCCGAGATCGATTGGGGCGCGAACTACTGCCAAGTCTACAACCACGAAGAGGTCACCCGCGAGTTCATGGACTGGGCGCAGGAGACGGGTGTTTGCAATCTGGTCGAGTGTACGGAAGCGATGACAGGGGAGGACTTCGGGTATTTCTTGGCGGAGATTCCCGGCTTCATGTTCTGGCTCGGCGCACAGACCCCGTTCGGGCTGCACCATGCCAAGATCGAACCGAGCGAGGACGCGATCGGGGTAGCGGTCGAGGTGTTGACGAAGTATCTGACGTGGAAGAGTGCAACGTAATTTCTACTATTGTGTAATTCTGGAGTAAAGATTATACTCGAAATTGTAACTGGACCTTGGGTGGCTGTCTCTCCTCCGTGCCGTAAGGGGGTGAGGCAGATGGAAACGAAAGATGTGTTGCAACTCATGCTCGCTTTTGGCATGTTTGTGATCGCCTTGTTTTCCGCTATCTTCGCTCTCATCGCCATTTTGGTGAAATAGAGAGCAAGAGCAACCACCCATAGGTTTGCCCGACCGTGGTGGTTGCTCTCTGTAACTTTGCGAGTACATCTTGCATGGTGGAGAGACTCCCCAAGTACAGTTACTAGGAGTTGGGTGTCGTGCCCCAACTCTTAATTAGTTATATGGTATCACATCCCATTTTATCCCCGCAAGTACTCACTTCGCTTCTTATTTATTCCCCACCTGTGCAAGCAACCGATCATTCGGCGTATCCAACCAGAGTTTCAACCGCGCAACCGCATCGGGCTGCACATCCGTCAACGCTTGCTCCAAACTCGCCCGCGTGGCGGTGGCACCTCTGTTTTTCACATAATACTGCTTCAAAAAGGCGAAAAACAGCTTGTCTCCCATCTGGCGGCGCAGGTCATCATACATCAGAATCGGACGCAGGTAGTTGTAATAGTAATGCGCCTGCGACGTCGCATACGTCCCGTACGGCACCGCCGTTTTCCCATCCTTCACACCGGACGGCGTGCCAAAGGGGTAAGGAGAGTAGGTATACCCCTGCCGAAACCGTGTCCACGCCTCGGCGATGGTTTGCTCATACGCCGCCTTGCCCAGCCGCCGTTCCTGCTCCAACAGCGACGCATAATCGGCCAACCCTTCGTCCAGCCACGGCGTTTCCGTCTCGTAATTGCCCACCGAGCTGTAAAACCACACATGCCCGATCTCATGCGCGATCCAGTGCTCCGGATCGTCATACCCCCACAAATCCTGAGAAAAAAGCGCCATGTTCGGCAACTCATGCGCGTAGACCGTCCCTTGCGGCAACTCCAACACGTTCAACACGGGATGCAAGTCCATCCCGAACGTCTGCGTATACGTCGACACCGCCGACTGCGCCAAGGGGAGCGTCTTCTCCACACCCGCTTGACGCAAGGCCGCCACATGCACCGTCGTCCCGCTTCTCGTCTCAAACGTTCGCTCCGTGAACGGACCGCCGACCAGCGCGAACTGGCGCACCTTCTCCGCCTGCCACGTCGTCACCTGCCGATCCTCGACCGTCTTTTGCGCCACCAAGCGCCCGGAAGAGTACCACTTCTTGCCGACGGGCGCATTCCACGTCACCCGATACGTCCCGACATCCATCAAATACGGATCGCCAAACCCAAGCGGCTCCGGTCGCGGCACCCATTTCCCATCGCGTGCCACCGCCAAGACGGGGTACCAATAGGAAACGGTGCTCACCCCTTGCCACACTCCGGCTCGCGTCGGCTTCTGCGGCAACTGCGTCTCAAACGAAAACGTCACGTGTTGCGGAGACGTGCTCTTCTTCACCTGCAGCACGAACTCGCCGGACGCCTGTTTCACGGGCACCTCTTTCCCGTTCACCTTCACATCCTGCACCGTGATCTTGCCACCCGCCGCTCTATAGAGATAAAAAGGGATGTTGTCGAGATCCAACTCCCGAATCGTCACCGTCGCCTGCCCTTTGATCAGTCCCGACTCCTGATACGCGGCGCTGATCTCATACACCGGCTCCGTCGGCGTGGGGGCGGCACGCGGCACGAGCGGCAACGTGCGCGGCTCGGGGAACCACTGCGCCCACTGCTCCTGCACCGAAGCGATCCACCCTTGCGGCGGGCGCAACGACACGGCGAGCACCAACAACGTCGCGACCAACGTCAACGTCACACTATACAACCACAACCCGCCGCCTCGCTTGCCGCCACGCATCCGCCCCACACCCCCTTTTCCATAAAATCCGTTCTGAAAAAAATTCGCCATTGAGCGCACTTTTTCGACAAAACAAACCCTGATCCCTGCCTTGCACAAAGGGATAACACATTCCCGCAAATGTGCTATAATATTTGCGAGAAAGCAAAAAGACCCGTGAAACACATTCGGAGAGGATGATCACATAATGGAACGTGAATTGGCACTGGAAATCGCTCGCGTCACCGAAGTGGCGGCCTTGGCATCGGCGCGTTGGATGGGAACCGGCAAGAAAAACGAAGCGGACAACGCGGCGACCACCGCGATGCGCGCCATGTTCGACTCCGTGAACATGCGCGGCGAAGTCGTCATCGGCGAAGGCGAGATGGATGAAGCCCCGATGCTGTACATCGGCGAGAAACTCGGCACCGGCGAAGGCGCGGAATTGGACGTCGCCGTCGACCCGCTCGAAGGCACCAACATCGTCGCGAAAGGCCACTGGAACGCCTTGACCGTCATCGCCGTAGCCCCGAAAGGCACCCTGCTGAACGCCCCCGACATGTACATGGACAAAATCGCCGTCGGTCCGCAAGCGCGAGGCAAAGTCTCCCTCGACGCGACGGTGGAAGAGAACCTGCGTGCCGTAGCCGAAGCCAAGGGCAAAGACATCGCCGACGTCGTGGCGACCCTGCTCGACCGCCCGCGCCACCAGCACATCATCGACCAGATCCGCGCGACCGGCGCTCGGATCAAACTGCTCGGCGACGGCGACGTCTCGGCGGCGATCAACACCTGCTTCGAAGAAACGGGTGTCGACATCATGTTCGGCACCGGCGGCGCACCGGAAGGCGTGCTGGCGGCTGCGGCTCTCAAATGCCTCGGCGGCGACTTCCAAGGCCGTCTGAAGCCGGAAAACGACGACGAACTGGCGCGTTGCCGGAAAATGAACCTCGACGTCAACAAGCTCCTGACCCTTGACGACCTCGTCTCCGGCCAAGACGCGATCTTCGCGGCGACAGGCGTCACCGACGGCGAACTGCTGAAGGGCGTGCGCTTCCTCGGCCGGAACACCGCGACCACGCACACCCTCGTCATGCGTGCCAAAACGGGCACCCTGCGCTTCGTCGAAGCGCGTCATCGCCTCGACCAAAAACCGCATCTCGTCATGGTCTAAAGGCATAATCTAGGAAGCCTGCGGCAATCATGGTATAATATTGTGTACTCATGACGAATTGAAGGTGAGCAATCCTTGCAAATTTCCGAATTGGAATCGAAAAAACTGACCGACCTGTATCAGTTAGCGAAACAATATGAAATCCCGAACTACGGCCAGCTTCGAAAACAAGAACTGATCTTCGCCATCCTCCGCGCCCACGCGGAGGGCGAAGGTCTGCTCTTCGCCGAGGGCGTCCTCGAAACCATGCCGGACGGCTACGGTTTCCTGCGACCCGTCGGCTACCTGCCGTCCAACGAAGACATCTACGTCGCGGCCTCCCAGATTCGCCGCTTCGACCTGCGCACCGGCGACCGCGTCTCCGGCCGCACCCGCAAGCCGAAAGAAAACGAACGCTACCTCGGCCTGCTCCAAGTCGAAGCCGTCAACGGCGTCTCGCCCCAAGAAGCGGAAAAGCGCATCCACTTCCCGGCCCTGACCCCGCTCTTTCCGACGCGCAAATTCAAAATGGAGACCGTGCCCGAAAAACTCTCCACCCGCATCATCGACCTGCTTTCACCGGTCGGCTTCGGCCAACGCGGCCTGATCGTGGCACCGCCCAAGGCGGGCAAAACCCTCTTGCTCAAAGAGATCGCCAACTCGATCACCACCAACCATCCCGAAGCCGAGCTGTTCGTCCTGCTGATCGACGAGCGCCCTGAAGAAGTCACCGACATGCAGCGCTCCGTCAAAGCCGAAGTCGTGGCCTCCACCTTCGACGAACTGCCCGAGAACCACATCAAAGTCGCCGAACTGGTCCTCGAACGCGCCATGCGCCTCGTCGAACACGGCAAAGACGTCGTGATCCTCTGCGACTCGATCACCCGTCTGACCCGCGCCTACAACCTGGTCATTCCGCCCTCCGGTCGGACCCTGTCCGGCGGCATCGACCCGGCGGCGTTCCACCGTCCGAAGCGCTTCTTCGGCGCAGCCCGCAACATCGAAGAAGGCGGCTCCCTGACGATCCTGGCGACAGCCCTGGTCGATACGGGTTCCCGCATGGACGATGTCATCTACGAAGAATTCAAAGGCACCGGCAACATGGAGCTCCAGCTCGACCGTCGCCTCGCCGAGAAACGCATCTTCCCGGCCCTCGACATTCGCCGTTCCGGCACCCGCCGCGAAGAACTGCTTCTCGAAAAAGAGACCCTCGACAAGATCTGGGCCCTGCGCAAGCTGATGAGCGACAAACCCGACTTCACCGAAGTGTTCCTGCGGAACATCAAGAAGACCAAGACCAATGAGGACTACCTCGCCACGATCGAGGGCCTCGAAGAGTCCAAACAACTCAACAAAGAAGACGGCAAAAAGGAACCTGCCAAGGAAACGACAAACGCCTAACACATACGAAACAGAAGTACGTAACCAAGGTACGCAAACAAAGTACGCAAACAAAGTACGCAAACAAAGTACCATAACCTTTCAAAACAAACGAACCATCCGGCCACCTGCTATACAGGTGGCCTTTTCATATCCGCTCAACCGGATCATCACTTGGCGATAGCCAAACAAACAAACAACGCCCCAAAACAACACCACAACAAGTCCAATAGAGAAACAAGAGGAGGGGAGCGAATCCACTCCAAAGGTAGACGGCAGGCGAGATCGTGCAGCTGTCAAGGAGAGCGGAGGGGAAGGTATATCCGGAGTGGCGAGATCAGAACGAGAATCCCGACCGCCGTCACACAATCAGAGGGATTCGAGTTCTCCCGAGCCCGTAGGATATACCTTGCCCGTAGCGGTTAAGGAGCACCCAACGCCCTCACAGGCAAAGGCACCCAACGCCCTCACGGGCAACCCACCAGATCGGCTACCGCCCAATCCACTACCACCACATCTTTTCCCCTACACAACTAGATCTCCGCACTTTGTGTTATCATAGGAAAGATGACCACCTATAGAACGAAAGGAGATTGCAATCATGCATCTCGTTTATGCCGATAAAGAAGGACAAATCTACGACCACCCGACCCTCCACGCGATGGGTCGCGACGGCGAATACCTCACCGACATTTACTTCGAAGAACTGATCCCGCTCCCCGAAGGCGCCACCCTCGTCTCCCTCCCGAACACCCGCGCCCTCGGCTACGACCCCGAAAACGACAAAACCATCGCCCTCCCCACCGAATACACCGCCGTAGGAGCCCTCCTCCCCCAAGGCTTCACCCGCCTGCTCCTGCCCGCCTACGCCAAACACGACGACGCCGAACCGTTCCCGCTCTTCGGCTACACCGCCGTCGTCTGGAAAGATGACAACTTCTGGGTCGCAGCCGACCCCAGCGACGACCCCGATCGCTGGAACCCGCTGACCGCCCCCGACGACAAAGTAGAAGCGGCCGTCAACAAAATCACCACCCTCTACCCCGAGAACCGCATCTGGCAACACCTGACCAACTGCGCCCTCGAATACGGCTGCCTCACCTCCCGCAACACCTTCCTCGAACGCTGGGAAGGCGCATTGCCCGTCTCCTCCACCTGCAACGCCGGCTGCGTCGGCTGCATCTCCGAACAACCGGACGACTCCCCCTTCCCGTCGCCCCAAGTTCGGATGAACTTCAAACCGTCCGTCGACGAAATGGTCGAACTCATGCTCCACCACCTGCGCGCCTCCGACGACGCCATCATCTCCTTCGGCCAAGGCTGCGAAGGCGAACCGTCCACCCGCGGCGTCGACATCGCCGAAGCCATCCGCCGCGTCCGCGCCGAAACCGACCGCGGCTTCATCAACATCAACACCAACGCCGGCCTCACCGACATGATCAAGCTGATCACCGACGCCGGCCTCGACCTGATGCGCGTCTCCACCATCTCCGCGCTCGACGACCATTACAACGCCTACTACCGCCCGCGCCTCTACGGCGTGGAAAACGTCGGCCGCTCCCTCAAGTACGCCGCGGACAAAGGCGTCTACACCTCGATCAACTACCTGATCTTCCCCGGCGTCACCGACCGCGAAGAAGAGATCGAGGCGATGGTCGACTTCATCAACCAAAACGAAGTCAAACTGATCCAGATGCGCAACCTGAACATCGACCCGGAGCTCTACCTGAACACCATCCCGAAAGCCAAAGGCGACCTTCTCGGCATGAAAACCATGCTCGACATCTTCAAGCAGGAATGCCCCAACACCGTGATCGGCTCCTTCACCCACATCCCACCTCAAGACCTACGCCGCGTGAAATAAAAAAAGTGCCCTGTGACCTCACCACCCAGGTGACTCACAGGGCACTTTCCCATTTCCCAAAACACTCCCGAAAATATCCGTACCCGATCCACAAAACCACACCCTACCCACAGAAATCCCTCACAAATCCACAACAAAACCCCACATACCCACAACTTATCCACGAAAAAGGGCAAGTTGCCCACAATCTGTGGATAACTTGCCCTTTTCCAAAACAACCGTTGAATCGGCCCCACCTACACCAAAATCCCGATCTTCTTCAACGAATCATCCAACACCGCATGCATCTGCCGCAGCGTCTCCGTCGTCATCACATAATCGCCCAACCGCTCATACAGATCGGCCAGCTCCTGATACGCCAGACGCAACTCCCGGCGCTGATTCTGCTCCTCATACGCCGCAATCGCCCGCCGCAACCAATCGATCGCCGCGGTAAACTCCTCCTGCTCGCGTTTGATCGAGGAGAGCGCATGATACAACAGCCCCAGATTCTTCGCATCATCCGGCAACAAGAACAACGACTCCTGACAGAACATCTCCGCCTCGCGCAACTTGCCGGTCTGCAGATACAAGCGAGCGATCTGCCAATGAATCTGCGCATCCTCACAGACCAAGTCCTGCCGCCGATACTCCGCCAGACACTGATGCAGCGTCTGAATCGCCGCCTCGACATCCCCTTGCTCCGCCTGCACATAGGCAAAATTCGCCCGCACATCGATCGTCTGCTTCAACTGCTGCAAACTCTCAAACAACGTCAGCGCATCATGGCAATACTCGATCGCCCGGTTGTAATCCCCGAGATTCTTCGACGACACGCCAAGCCCGAGATACACCGTCGCCAACTCGCGAAGGTTGTTTCCGCCCTTCAACAACTGCTGCGCCTCGCGGAAGTAGGGCAGCGCCTCCTTGTGCTCCCCGACCTGCTGCAACGCCCGACCGAGATTGCTCAACGTCGACGCGTGGACAAAAGGGTCGATGTCCTTGGCCCGCGTGATCGCCTCATGCGCCTTGCGCCAATGATAGAGCGCCAACGGATAATGCTCCTGCCGGTAGCGGGCCTCGCCCAACTTGTCCAAACAGCGCACCGTCCGTTCCTCTTCGCCTTTGCGAATCACCGCATCGAGCACCTGCTCGAACAACGCGACCGCCCGCTCCAAGTTCCCCTGTTGCAGATACGCTTCCGCCAAGTCATACTGCACCTCATGCACCGCAAAATGCGGCGCCGGATTCTGCAGCAGTTCCTTCAACAACGGAATCGCCTGCGTCACCTGCCCGCCGGCGAGATAGCTCTTCGCCAACTTATACAGACTGTTCTGCTCCATCTGCGTCTGCATATCCGCCACAAAATACTCGATCGGCGTTTCCAACCGCGCCGCGATCTGCTCCAGCACCCGATGCGACGGGTACGCCTTGTCCGATTCGATCTGGCTGATCATCGAGATCGTCACGATGCCCGACCCCAACTCCTGCTGCGTCAAACCCTTCCGGATGCGAAGCTCTCGGATCTTCTGTCCCAGAGACACCATCCTAACCCCTCCCCCTATGAAAAATGATCCTTCTATGTGATGTCACTTAAACCTCAAATTACGAAAAGTTCCCCATATTTAAGGTACACCTTATACTGAAAAATGTAAAGTCGATTTATGAAAGACAACCAAATTCTTTCAGCCTGATTTCCCATTGCATCAGCTCGTCCGGCGTGGTATACTAGCTTTTAGTGTTTGAACAAAGGGCCATGGCAAAAACTATGGCTAGGAGAGAGGTGAACAGGCATGAAAAAAGACATCCATCCGAAGTACCAACTGACCACCATTACCTGCGCTTGTGGCAACAAGGTCGAGACAGGTTCCGTTAAGGAAAACCTCAAGATCGACGTTTGCTCCAACTGCCACCCGTTCTTCACTGGCAAGCAGAAGTTTGTCGATGCTGGCGGTCGCGTCGAGCGTTTCAAGAAGAAATTCAACCTGTAAGACGCACAAAACAGGGCGTACACCACGCCCTGTTTTTTTCTTTTTCCAGCGAATTTTCCGCGTGCCGGGAAAGGATTGCCCCTCTCGACGTCGAACCTAAAACAGTCCGAAAAATAGAACGTTCGTAAGGAGAGATAGCGGTTGCATTTTCCGAGACAGCCGGGTTGGATCGAAGTCATCTGTGGCAGCATGTTTTCCGGCAAGAGTGAAGAGTTGATTCGACGGGTCAAGCGCGCGGGGATCGCCCGCCAGAAAGTCCAAGTGTTCAAACCGCACATCGACGACCGCTACCATGCCAGCGCCGTCGTCTCGCACAGCGGCGACAAGGCGGATGCGATCGCCGTCCAATCGGTCGCCGAGATGCTCTCAAGGATCGAAGCGGACACCGAGGTGATCGCCGTCGATGAGGTTCAATTTTTTGAGATGGAGATTGTGGACGCCTGCCAACAACTGGCCAACGAAGGCAAACGCGTGATCGCAGCAGGTCTCGATCTCGATTTTAAAAACGAGCCGTTCGGTCCGACGCCGTCGATGCTCGCCGTTGCCGAATACGTCACCAAGCTTCAAGCGATCTGCACGGTGTGCGGCAACCCCGCCAACCGCAGTCAACGGTTGATCGACGGGGAACCGGCTCATGCGCACCAACCGATCATCCAAGTGGGTGCGTCCGAATCTTATGAAGCACGTTGCCGCCATTGTCACGAACTGCCGGCGGAGCAACCGCTGGCTGCGATGCGCACTTTTTAATACGTTTTGCCAAAAGCGACCCTGCCATGCGCACGGGTCGCTTTTCTACTGTTTTCCTCGTGTCACCATCCTCGCGATCGGGCAAGATAACGACAACCGGAGGAGGTGACCCAGATGGATACATCCAAGTGGCTCAAAGCGTTGACCGCCGCGCTCGTGCTCGTTCCCTTGGCCGGTTGCAACCCGCAGGCGGCCGGCGACAACGCGAACACCGACCGCGTCGGGATCAACTCTCGCCCGGACGGCGCTGAAAACATCGGCATGGTCAGACAGACCCGCGACGTCACGGAATGGGACAACAAGAGTTACGACGTGGACGGAGACGGAGATCGCGGCATGCTGTCGGGTCGCAACAACATCGGCAACCCGGCCGTCGATTTGCGCTCGATTCCGCAACCCGGCTCCACCGGCGCCAACATCAACAGCGGCCTGTACGCAGGCACCGCGACGGCCGACCGCATCGCCGATCTGGCCGGCTCCGTAGAAGGCGTCGCTCATGCCAACGTGATCGTCGTCGGCGAAACGGCGGTGATCGGCTTGAACCTCAACCGCGGCGTGGCCCAAGCGGACATGCCGGGGCTCGTGCAGCTTGTGCGCCAACGCGTGCTGGTGCAAGCGCCCGTGTTCAAGCGCGTCCACATCACCACCGATCGCGCCATGACCCGCCAGATACGTCGCATCTCCGACGAGATCCGCGCCGGTCATTCCTTGACGATGTTCAACGACGACTTCATGGATCTCGTACGCCGCATTCCGGCCGTTGCGCCGGGGGCGATGCCGGCCGTGCCGAATCGGTAAACACGAACCCTTTTCCCAAACTTGCCCTAACGAGGAAGCGGAGCCGACTGTCGCGCTCCGCTTCTTCGCGTTATTTGATCACGCCGGGGCGTGTGATCTCGAAGTCAAAATTGACTTTGATCTTGGCGTTCTCATACTCTCTGCGCCAGATCTCCCGCGTCCACTCCTTGTAAGTATGCTGGGCGCGGATATGACCGCCGATGCCTAGCGGGTCCGACTTGTATTTGTGTTGCAACTGGTCGATCAAATCTTCCATCCGGGAGCGCAGCCCTTCGGAGATTTGCTTTTCCAAATTCGTTTTCACTGTCGGATCCAACAGATCTTCCTCGCCCGAGTATTCCACTACCTGCCCGCTTACCTTGACGTTAAACGTGATGGAGGTCTTGTCTCTCTTGCCTTTTTTGCCCTTCTGGCTTTTCACTTCGTAATCGTTCGTCGCACGGACAAACGTCATCAGGATCTGATCCGGCTTGCTTTTCCCTTTGCTAGTCTTCAGGGTTTGTTTGATGTCGCCACCCTCCCCTTTACCGGAGAGCAACATCAACATCTTGGTCTCCTCGGGCGATAGGGACCCGACGTACTTGTCCTCGCGAAAAAGAGCGGTGCCTGCCGCCTTGAGATGCCCGACCTCCAATTGCAGATAAGGGGCGACCGGGTCGGCCATGCGGTCGTAATAACGCCTTGCGAAGTCTTCGATCGTCGTTTTGGGCACGGTGTAATTTTTCTGCTCTTTGCGCAGCAGGTCGAAGACGTAGCGCCCGATGTTCGGTCGGTCGGGGTATTTGGTCGACAGAATGTCATGCGCTTTGTCGTCGGAGATGCAGACGATCAGGGCGGAGGTGATGTTCACGTCGCGAAGCAGCGTGTCGAGATTCTGCCAGATGCCTTGACGCGCCAACTTTTCGGAAAAAATCGCGGTGCGCAACTGGCCGGAGACCACTTTGCGGTCGGTGCTGAGGCCGAGGTTGGAGCGGGCTTCCTTGCTCAGGTCGCCTTTGGAAGCGATGATCTCCACTTTTTCCTGCGCTTCTTGCGAGACTTCGGGCATCGCGGCGGTGACGAGGATCTTGCCGTCGTCGGTCATGTCGTAGCCGACGGACAGGGTAAGCCCCAAGTCCTCCAACACGTTGCGCCGCGCACACCCGGTGACGAGCAGGGCCGTACTGAGTAGAAGCAACAGACACTTGTAGGGCAGAGTGTGTTTGCTCATGAGGCTGTCGACTCCTCCTTTTCTTCCTGGGGAGAAGAATCTTCTTTCACACCGCCCTTTTTCTTGAAAATCAGGGCGAGAAGCAACAACAAAACCGGAAGCAGACCGGCAAAGAAATACCCGGCCAGGCTGAGGTAGCCTTCGAATTCGTCGAGCAGGAACATGTTGCGCGGGAAGAGGCCGATCCCGATCACGAACGGGACAAACAGGTAGATGCAGGTGCGCTCTTTCCAAGCGGTCAACGTGTGTAGATACCGTCCCGCCGCCCAGAGGTACGTGCCGGTGGTGTTGACGATCAGAAAAGACCACGTGGCGATCCCGATCTGTTCCATCCGCTCGATCATCGGCAACTGGACGATCTTGAACATGTGCAGGGTGGGGGAGATCAGGTGCTCGATGAATTTCTCTCCGTAAAAGCCGATGGCGACCAAGGTGACCATCAGGTAGATCACTTGCGTGATCCAGATCCCGATCGAAGAGGCGAGCAGGACTTTGTCTTTGCGCTGGACGAAGGGGAAGACCACCAGTAGCATTTCGAAGCCGATCACCGAGGCGCTGACTTTCGTCGTCGCCGCCATCAGTTTGTCGATCGGCGCATCGAACAGCGGCAGGTAGTAGTCGAGTTGAACCTCTCTGGCCGGTGCGAACATCAGGATCAGCATCCAAGCGGTGGCGAAAAACGTCACCACGGCGAAGCGCCCGAGCACCCGCGCTCCTCCCGTCGCGCAGTACAGGCAAGGGATCAGGAACAGCAGGAAGAAAACGGGCGTCGAGGTGGTCGGAAACAGCCAGCTTTGCACCACCTCGATATAGCTGCGGGCGACGAGGCCGGTGGCGAAGACGCAGTAGAACGCGAACAGCAGGCCCAGCAGGTTGCCGACCCATTTGCCGAGCACCCGCCTTGCGATTTCGTAGATGTCCAGATTCTCAAAGCGACGCAGGAGCACGACCATGATCCAGATGGCGATCTGGACCAAAAATCCCGCTAAGATGATGCCCTGCCACCCGGAGTGACCGGCCGCTTCGACGATGACGCGGGGCAGGTTGAGCAATCCGATGCCGACCTGCACCGTTTGGATGAGGAACATCGTTTGTGAGAAGTCGAGCGAGCGCATGGCCAGAATGGTCGAGCGGGAACGAGGTTGATTGGTTCTCTTCGTGCTCTGTTGGTTGCCGGATGCTTCTTGGCTCACGGCTCCTCCCCCTTTCCCGAATCGGTGGCGGTGTTGGTCGGAATCGCATGTTCGGTCGTCGGCATTTGAAACTGTGTGCGCATCGTATCACGCGGCCGCGTGTTGGTCGGGCGAAACACCATCCAAGGCATCGGGGCGCGGACGATCGTGTCTTTCAAGTCGGATAGGCGTAAAGGCGAGAACGGTGTGAAATAAGGTGCGCCCATCGAGGAGAGGCGCAGGAAATGCAGCACCATCATCAACAGCCCGATCAAGAGGCCGAAGAGGCCGAACATGCCGGAGACGATGATCAAGGGAAAGCGGATCGTGCGCAGTGTGCTCGCCATCAGGTAACTGGGCGCGATAAACGACCCGAGCGTAGACAGGGCGACGGCGATGATCAGGATGTTCGAGGTCAGCCCCGCCGTGACCGCCGCTTGTCCGATGACGATACCGCCTACGATACCGATCGTCTGGCCGACCTTGGTCGGCAGGCGAGCGCCCGCTTCGCGCAGGAGCTCGATCGTGATCTCCATCAAGAGCGTTTCATATAAAGGTGGGAAAGGCACTCTTGATCGCGATTGGGTCAAGGTGACCAGCATGTCGCTGGGGATCATCTGGTAGTGAAACGTCACGACGGCGACGTAGAGCGCCGACAGCGAGATGGAGATCAAGACCCCCATGATCCGCAGGGTGCGAACGAGCGTGGCCGCCAGCCAGGAGTTCGAATAGTCGTCGGACGCTTGAAAAAACTCGATGAACGACGCCGGGCCGGACAGGGCGAACGGATTGCCGTCGAGCATGATGACGATCTTGCCGTCGAGTAGCTGAGAGGCCATCTTCTCCGGTCGCTCCGACACATGGAATTGCGGGAACGGGGAAAACGGGTTGTCCCCGATCATCAAGGCGAGCGAGGCCGCATCGAGGATGCCGTCGAACTTGATCGCGTTGAGGCGGTTTTCAATCGTTTCGATATACTCCTGCTGGGCGATGCCGTCGACGAACATGACGCAGGCGACCCGTTGCGTGTATTTGCCGAGGATGATGCTTTTGACCTTTAGGTCGGGCGTGCGCAGTTCTTGGCGGACGAGCGACAGATTCAGTTGCAGCGACTCGGTGAACGCCACCTGCGGCCCGAGGATCGTCGATTCGGTCTCGGAGCGGGTCAGGTTGCGCACGGGCGGCTTGAACGTGTTGACGACAAACGCTTGGCCGGTGCTCTGGACGATGAACAGCGTCCAGCCGTAGAGCACCATCTTGACCGCTTCCTCCAGCTTCTCGACCGCTTTCAGTTCCAATTCGCCGGAAGCTTCATGCGGGCGTAAGTTTTTGGGACTGTTGACCAGTGCGTTGATCGTGTGAAAGCTCTGCTCCATCACCTTGATCTCCACGAGCGATTCGAAGTACGCGACAAAAACGGGACTGTCGGTGATCGTCCCCGGCGGCAGCAACCGCTGGCGCAAGTCGTTGCAGTCTTTGAACGTCTTCTTGATCGTTTCGACGCTATCGTGAAACGACTTGATCTTGCCTTTGGGAATGCTGTCGGACTGTTTGTTCATCCCCTTGCCCGGCGAACCGGACTGGTTGGTGTCGTAGCTCGGTTTCTGATGCGATTTGAAGATCAATTTCTTAAAGAGGTTCATGGTCGATACCACCCTCTGGATAGGTTTCCAAGTATCCCTTAGCATGAGCAA
>DASTWJ010000078.1:0-11075 GCA_035776695.1 Bacilli bacterium | reverse complement strand
ACACCGCCCCCGTCAGATCGTCGAGAAACGACTTGTCGATCTTCAACGTGTTGATCGGCAGGCGTTGCAGGTATTGCAGCGACGAGAACCCCGTGCCGAAGTCGTCGATCGAGATATGGACGCCGGCCGCCCGCAACCGTTGCAGCTTGGCGATCGTGCTCTCGAGGTCCTTCATATAGATCCCTTCCGTGATCTCCAACTCCAAATAAGACGGCGGCAACCCGATCTCGTCCAGCACTTCGAGAATCTCTTCCACGATCCACTCCGATTCGAACTGGTAGACGGAGACGTTGACCGCGACGCGCAGCGGGAAGCCTTTGTCCAGCCAGAGTTTCGCTTGGCGGCAGGCCGTCTGCAACACCCAGCGCGACAAGGGGATGATCAGCCGCGTCTCTTCCGCCACCGGGATGAAGTCGCCCGGCGACACCATGCCGAACTCAGGATGATGCCAGCGGATCAGCGCCTCGGCGGAGACGATCTCGTTGGTCTGCAGGTTGAACTTGGGCTGGTAGTAGAGCTCGAACTGCTTCTCTTCCAACGCTTTGCGCATGTCGTTTTCCAAGCGCAGACGCTTGGTGAACAGCTCTTCTTTGGTGCGTTCGAGGAAGCAGTACTTCTTGCCACTGCCCTTCGCGAGGTACATCGCGGTGTCCGCTTTCTTGACCAGCGAATCGACGTCCTCGCCATCCTGCGGGTAGAGCGAGATGCCGATGCTCGGCGTGACGTACAGTTCCGTGTCATCCAGCGTGACCGGCTTGTCAAACTGCGCCGCGATCCGCTCGGCGATCTCAATCGCCTGCTCCCGACCGGTCTGCGGCAGGATGACGATAAATTCGTCCCCGCCCGGGCGGTAGATCGTGCCGTGGTCGACGAGGCATTCCTTCAAGCGTCGCGCCACCCGGCGCAACACGCGGTCGCCGGCGGTGTGCCCGAGCGTGTCGTTGATGTATTTGAAGCGGTCGAGGTCGATGACCATGACCGCCGCTTCGCCGGACGGGGAGCCGGTGACCAAGTCGGCCAAGTCCTGTTTCAACAGGCGTCGATTGGGCAGTCCGGTCAGATCGTCGGAAAACGCCATCCGCTTGATCTTCTCTTCCGCCCGCTTGCGATCGGTTACGTCGATCGCCACTCCGTCGATGCGCACGAGCTGCCCCGACGCATCGAGCGTCGGCGTTTCGCGATCCTGCACCCAGCGCACTTCGCCGCTCGGATGCTGGACGCGATACTCGACGACCACGGTGTGCCCTTGACGCAGCTTCTCTTCCAGATCGCGCAACAACTTGCGATCCTCAGGATGGATCAACTCGCGCCAATCGACCCCCTCTTCGATCAGTTCCTGACGCGAACACCCGAAGATCATCTCGATGCTCTCCGAACAATGAATCACCTTGCGCGTGCGCATGTCGGTCGACCATGTGGCGATCCCCAACGTGTTCAGTACCTGAGACAATCGGTGCTTGGTCTGCTTCAGTTGCGAGACGACGTGGCGGCCCTTTAATTTGTAACGCTTGTGCGGTGCGACTTGCTCCTTGTCGCTCATCGGCTCCCCCCTCCCTGCGATCCATTTCACAATCCAGTTTACAAACCGCTGTTATCATCTACTTAATTCTACAGAAACCTACAATTCCCTTTCCCAAAACATCCCAAGTTCGCTTTTTTCCCACGATTTCTGCCTGTTGACGAGCGGAAAAGAAACTGATAATTTTAGAGCAAGAGAAGTTGGAACAAGGTTCCGTTATAAGGAACAAGATGAAGGGGGAGTGAGCGATGGAACCTATCACACCGAAGACCCCGTCGAACGTCCAGTCGGTGGATCGTGCGCTGCTGATCATCGACCTGTTGGCCGAACATCGCGACGGCTTGGGCATCACCGAGCTCGGTTCTCTGCTCGGCGTGGCGAAAAGCACCGCGCACCGGCTGATCTCTTCGCTCAAAGCGAAAGGCTATGTCAAACAAGACCCGGTTACAGAAAAATACCACCTGGGCTTGAAGTTTCTCGAGATCTCCTCGATCGTCAGCGAATCGTTGGAAATCCGCACGATCGCCCATCCGTTTATGGAGCGCTTGGTCGCCGAGACGGGCGAGACGGCGCATCTGGTGATCTTGGAAGACGGCGAGATCTCCTACATCGACAAACTCGAAGCGCCGAACACGATTCGGATGTTCTCGCGGATCGGCAAGCGGGCCCCCGTTCATTGCACGGGAGCCGGCAAAGCGATCCTCGCCCACCTGCCGGAGCGGCAAGTGGAGCAGATCGTCGCCGACCGCGGCTTGACCGTGTACACCGAGAAGACGGTCAAAGACCTGCCCGAACTGCTCGAACGCTTGGAGCTGATCCGGTCGCGCGGCTATTCGATCGACGACGAGGAGCACGAACTGGGCATCCGCTGCGTCGCCGCCCCGATCTTCGACCATCGGGGCAAGGTGGTCGCCGGCCTGAGCGTCGCCGGGCCGCTGATGCGGATGACGGAAGACCGGATGACCCAGTGTGTGGAACATGTCACCTTTTATGCTCGTGAGATTTCCAAGAAGATTGGATTTCGAGCATAATTTTTTCGCAACAGTTTGGAACAACGTTCCGTTATAAGGAACAAATGTGAATCCGACTTGTAAGCGGTTTCGAAAGGAGGATTTTTGTGAAAAAGGTTCATCTGTCAATCGGCATTGCGTTGATCGCCGTGGCCGGTTATGTGCTCTACACCACGCGCAGCTTCCCCAACCTCGGCGGCACAGACATCGGGCCCGGCTTTTTCCCGAACCTCATCGCTTGGCTGATGCTGTTGTTGGCGGTGCTGTTGATCTTCTCGTCGCTGCGTCAGGAAGCCGTTCCCGCCGAGGAGGGCGATGGCGCAGAAGAAAGCGCTTCCGAAACGAAGACGCAGACAAGCGCACGCTTCCTGCCGCTGTTCGGGGTCGCCGCCACCGTCCTGTATGTGGTGCTGATCGCTCTGGCCGGGTTTTATGTCGCCACGCCGATTTTCCTGCTGGCGCTGATGTGGACGCTTAGGTTCCGCAAGCTGGTCCCGCTCGTCGTCACCATCGCGCTGATCACCGTCTTCATCTATCTGGTGTTTGAAGTCATGCTCAAAGTGCCGATGCCATCCGGTCTGTTCGGCTGATGGCGGCGGCTCGATTTGAAAGGTGGGTGCCACATGTTTGATCTGTTTGTACAAGGGATGAGCAACATCTTCTCCCAGCCGCACGTGCTGCTCCTGTCCGTGCTCGGCGTGGCGGTCGGCATCGTCGTCGGTGCGCTGCCGGGCTTGACGGCGACGATGGGGGTCGCGCTGATCCTGCCGATGACCTTCGGAATGGACCCGGTGGCAGGGCTGCTCCTGCTCTCCGGCGTCTACTTCGGCGGGGTCTACGGCGGTTCGGTCACCGCGATTCTCTTGCGCACGCCGGGCACGCCCGCCGCAGCGGCGACCGCCATCGACGGCTACGCGCTGACCCGCAAAGGCATGGCGGGCAAGGCGCTGGGCACGGCGACGCTCTCGTCGTTTGCAGGCGGTACGATCTCGATCGTGATCTTGATGTTCCTCGCGCCGGTGTTAGCGAACGTGGCGCTGGAATTCAGTGCCTCGGAATCGTTTGCGCTCGCCGTGTTCGGCTTGAGCATCATCGCCAGCATCGCGGGCAAATCGCTCGTCAAGGGCTTGATCTCGGGTGCGATCGGCCTGTTTATCGCCACCGTCGGGCTCGACCCGATGACCGCGTACCCCCGCTTTACGTTCGGGGCGACGGAGCTGATGAACGGGGTCCCGTTTATCCCCGTGATGATCGGGTTGTTCGCCGCTTCCGAAGCATTTAAATCGCTGAGCGAGTGGGGCGCGGAGGAGAAAGTGAAAGCGAAAATCGAGCGTGTCCTCCCGACTTGGGCGGAGTTCAAGCGCTTGGTGCCGACGATCTTGCGCTCGACAGGGCTTGGCACGATGATCGGGATCATTCCGGGGGCGGGAGCGGACATCGCCGCTTTTGTCTCCTATAACGAAACGAAGCGATTCTCGAAGGACAAGGAAGGATTTGGCCAAGGCAAGCTGGAGGCGGTCGCCGCGTGTGAGTCGGGCGCGAACGCCTGCACGGGCGGGGCGTTGGTGCCGCTGTTGACCTTGGGCATTCCGGGCGACGCGGTCACCGCCGTCATGCTCGGGGCGTTGATGGTACAAGGGCTGCAACCTGGCCCGATGCTGTTCCAAGACCACGGCGACCTCGTCTACTCGCTGTTCGCCGGGATGATCGTCTGCTACATCATCATGGCGCTGATGGGGCTGTTGTCCGCTCGCTACTTCGCCAAAGTCGTGCAGATCCCGAAAGCGATCCTTACGCCGATCATCCTCGTGCTGTGCGTCGTCGGGGCGTATGCGATCAACAACAACATGACCGATGTCTACATCATGCTGATCGCCGGCGTCTTCGGGTACTACATGCAGAAGTGGGACTTCCCCGCTTCGCCGATCGTCTTGGCGCTGATCCTCGGCCCGATGGCCGAAAGCCAGATGCGCCGCGCCTTGGTGCTGTCGGACGGCAGCTATGACATCTTCTACACCCGTCCGATCACCTTGGTCCTGCTCTTGATCTCGCTCTTTACTCTGTTCACTCCGATCATCAAGGCGATCTGGAGGAAGCGCAAACGCGCTGTACGCTAGTCCATTTTTTGCAATCAATCTTGGAGGAATGCCGCTATGGAAGTGGTTACATTCGGCGAAACGATGGTGCTGTTCACGCCGGAATCGACCGGGTTCTTGCGCTACGCCACCCAATTCTCGCGCAAGTTCGGCGGGGCGGAGTCCAACTTCGCCATCGGGCTCTCCCGCCTCGGGTATGACGTCGGGTGGATCTCCCGCGTCGGCGAGGACGAGCTGGGCAAGGCGCTGCTCGCCTTTGTCCGCGGTGAAGGCGTCGATACCCGGCATGTCCGCTTCGATGCGGAAGCCCCGACGGGGCTGTATATCAAGGAACTGCGGAAAGAAAACGACCTGCGCGTCTACTACTACCGTCACGGGTCGGCCGCCAGCCGCATGTCGGCCACCGATCTCGATGAAGCGTACATCGCGAGCGCTCGCTATCTGTTCGTCTCAGGCATCACACCCGCTTTGAGCGACTCGTGCTACGAGATGACGAGGGAAGCGATTCGGATGGCGAAGCGAAACGGCGTCCAAGTCGTGTTCGACCCGAACCTGCGCCGCAAGCTGTGGTCGGAGGAGCGGGCGCGCGACGTCCTGTTGGAAATCGCCGCGCAGTCGGACATCGTGCTCCCCGGCTTGACGGAAGCGGAGTTTCTCTTTGGGGAAAAGGGTCTGTTGCAACTGGGACAGGCGTTTCTCGATCAAGGGGCTTCCACCGTCGTGATCAAGCTGGGCGCAGATGGTGCTCATTATTTCACCCGTGACGGTCACGACCACGTGCCGGGCTGCAAAGTCGACCATGTCGTCGATCCGATCGGCGCAGGCGACGGATTTGCCGCCGGGTTCGTGTCCGGCCTGCTCGACGGGCTGGACTTGGAGGAGGCGGTGCGCCGCGCCAATGCGGTCGGCGCGATCGTGACGCAAGTGAGCGGCGATGTGGAAGGGTTGCCGGAGCGGGAGGACGTGGAGCGCTTCTTGAGCGCCCCGAAGGAAGACGTCAACCGCTAACAGCGAACCTTTTTCCAACATGTCGAGTCAAAAAGGAGGTCGAAACGATGAACCTACTGGAGCAAATCTCCGCCAACGGAGTCGTCGCCGTCATTCGCGGGGCGCATCCCGACCGCGTGTTGCCGATTGCGCGGGCCTTGCGAGACGGCGGGGTGAAGACGCTGGAGATCACGATGGGCACGCCGAAAGTGCTATCGCTGATCGAGCGGGTCGCCGACGAACTCGGCGGTGAGGTGATCGTCGGTGCGGGTACGGTGCTCGATGCCGAGACGGCGCGGGCGGCGATCTTGGCGGGGGCGCAGTTTATCTTCTCGCCGACGGTGAACGTGGAGACGATTCGCCTGACCAAGCGCTATGGCGTGGTCAGCATCCCCGGCGCTCTGACGCCGACGGAGATCCTCACCGCCTACGAAAACGGGGGCGATCTGATCAAGGTCTTCCCTGCCAACGTGTTCGGGCCGAGCTACCTTAAAGACATCCACGGCCCGATGCCGCACATCCCGCTGATGCCGACGGGGGGCGTGGATCTTGCCAACGCCGCCGCCTACATCGAAGCGGGTGCGGTTGCGCTTGGCGTCGGCTCGTCGCTGGTCAACACGAAGATCGACTACGACGAACCCGCGTTGCAACACCTGACGGAAACGGCCGCGCGGTTCACGGCTGAAGTAAACCGGGCGAGACAAAAGTAACTCACAGACATCAAGGGGGACTCACCATGAAAAAATTTACCAAACTGTTCAGCTTGGCACTTTGCAGCACGTTGTTGTTGACGGCGGTCGGTTGCGGCGGTAACGGCTCGTCCGATGCGAGCAAGGGTGGCGACGCGTCCGACTTCCCGAAGAAGGCGATCACGCTGATCGTGCCGTCTTCCGCAGGCGGCGGCACCGATGCGACGGCACGCGCTCTCGCTTCGGCGACGGAGAAATACATGGGCAGCTCGATCGGCGTCGTCAACAAGCCGGGCGGCTCCGGTGCGATCGGCATGTCCGAAGGCGCGAACGCCAAGCCGGACGGCTACACCGTGTCGATGGTGTTCGTCGAATTGACCACCTTGAACCACCTCGGCCTCGCGCCGATCAAGTACACCGACTTCCGCCCGATCGCACTGGTCAACTACGACCCGGCGGCGGTGACCGTACCGGCCGATGCGCCGTACAACACCCTGCAGGAATTCCTCGACTATGCGAAAGCGCATCCGGGCGAGTTGAAAGTCGGCAACGCGGGCCTCGGCTCGATCTGGCATCTGGCGGCCGCTTCGGTAGAAAAGGCGGCAGGCGTCAAGTTTAACAACGTCCCGTACGAAGGCGCAGCACCGGCCGTCACCGCACTGGTCGGCGGTCATATCGACGCAGTTACCGTTTCTCCGGCGGAGGTAGGCGCACAGGTCAAAGCGGGAAAACTGAAAACGCTGGCCGTGATGTCCGACACCCGTTCCGAAACCCTGCCGGACGTACCGACCTTCAAAGAAGCGGGCGTCGAAGCGGAACCGATCGCGACTTGGCGTGGTCTGTGCGTGCCGAAAGACACCCCGGACGCTGTCGTCGCCAAGTTGAAAGACGCGTTCATGAAAGGTGCGCAGGATGAAGAGTTCACCAAGTTCATGAAAGGCTACGGCCTCGGTGTGAAGCTCATGGACGACAAGCAGTTCGGTGACTTCATGAAGCAGAACGACGAATCGTTTGCCGGCCTGATCGAAGAGCTGGGTCTGAAAAAATAACGGCGGAACAGGAGACGAACCCTCATGAAAATCACCGGCTATCACCTCTACAAAGTCCCGCCGCGCTGGCTGTTCTTGAAACTGGAAACGGACGAAGGCATCGTCGGCTGGGGTGAACCGGTCGTCGAAGGCCGCGCCGACACGGTGGCGGCCGCCGTCCATGAGCTGATGGAATACCTGATCGGCAAAGACCCGCTGCGGATTGAAGACCACTGGAACGTGATGTACCGCGCCGGCTTCTACCGCGGCGGCCCGATCCTGATGAGCGCGATCGCAGGCATCGACCAAGCGCTGTGGGACATCAAGGGCAAGTTCTACAACGCCCCTGTCTACCAACTGCTCGGCGGGGCGTGCCGCGACTCGATCCGCGTCTACTCGTGGATCGGCGGCGACCGCCCGAGCGATGTCGGCGCGGCGGCGCGGCAAGTGGTGGACGCAGGCTTCACGGCGGTGAAGATGAACGGCACGGAAGAGTTGCAGTACATCGATACATTTGACAAAATTGAACAGGCGGTGGCGCGGATCGCGGCGGTGCGGGAAGCGGTCGGTGACAAAGTCGGCATCGGCATCGACTTCCACGGTCGCGTTCACAAACCGATGGCGAAACTGTTGGCGAAAGAACTGGAACCGTACCGCCCGATGTTCATCGAGGAGCCGGTGTTGGCGGAGAACAACGAAGCGCTCAAGGAGATCGCCGCCCACACCGCAATCCCGATCGCGACCGGCGAGCGGATGTTCTCGCGCTGGGATTTTAAAAAGATTCTCGCGGACGGGCATGTCGACATCATCCAGCCCGACCTGTCGCACGCAGGCGGAATCACCGAATGCAAGAAGATCGCCTCGATGGCGGAAGCGTACGACGTGGCGCTCGCGCCGCACTGCCCGCTCGGCCCGATCGCGCTGGCGGCGTGCCTGCAAGTGGATGCGACGGCGCACAACGCCTTCATCCAGGAGCAGAGCCTCGGCATTCACTACAACCAAGGCAGCGACCTGCTCGACTACTTGCAAGACCCGTCGGTGTTCGCGTATGAGCACGGCCATGTCGCGATCCCGCAAGGCCCGGGGCTTGGCATCGAGATCAACGAAGCGCACGTGAAGAAAATGGCGGAAGTCGGCCACAACTGGCGCAACCCTGTGTGGCGTCACAAGGACGGCTCCGTAGCCGAATGGTAAGAGGGTGAAGCGAATGGCGAAACAGCGAATCCTGATCCCCCATCGCATCTTCGGGGACGCTCTGGCGCTGTTGCAAGAGCAGTTTGACGTGGACTATCGGGACACGGAGGAATTTATGCCGCAGGAGGAATTTCTGGCGGCGCTGCGGGACGTAGACGGGTTGATGGTCTACTCCCGCCACAAGATCAACGCCGACGTGTTGGCGCACGCGCCGCAGTTGAAAGTGGTCAGCAACATCGCCGTCGGGTATGACAACCTCGACTTGGCGGCGTTGACCGCTCGCGGCATCTTGGCGACCAACACGCCGGACGTGCTGACCGAAACGACCGCCGACCTGACCTTCGGGTTGCTGATGGCGGCGGGACGGCGGCTCGCCGAAGCGGATCGGTTTGTGAAACAGGGACAGTGGGAAGGCTGGTTCCCCTCCCTGATGCTTGGCAAGGACATCCACGGCGCGACGATGGGCATCATCGGCCTGGGTCGCATCGGGCAGGCGGTCGCACGGCGCGGGGCCGGGTTTGGCATGAACATCCTGTACCACAACCGCAGTCGGCGTCCAGAGTTGGAGCAGGAGCTCGGCGTGCAGTACGCATCGTTGGACGAGTTGCTTGAGCAGTCCGACTATGTCGTTGTGCTCGTTCCCCTCTCCGCCGAGTCGCGGCATGTGATCGGCGAGCGGGAACTCGGCATGATGAAGCGAGACGCCCTCCTGATCAACGCTGCGCGTGGTGCAGTGATCGATGAGCAAGCGTTGATCCACGCCCTGCAAGAGGGGCGGATCGCCGGAGCGGGGCTGGACGTGTTTGAGCAGGAGCCGGTGGCGAAAGACAACCCCTTGCTGAAGATGAGCAACGTGGTGACACTGCCTCATATCGGAAGTGCGTCGCTGGCTACGCGAAGCAAGATGGCGACCAAGGCGGCGCAGAACATGATCGCCGGGCTGACCGGCCGCAAGCCGGAGAACTTGGTCAACCCGGACGCTTGGAGGGACAACTGACTAACAGAGCGAAGGGCAACTCCTTTTTTGCTAGGGAGTTGCCTTTTTTTGTGACGAAGGCTACATCTCCACGAGTTGGCAGGTTCTTTTTTACCGGGAAGATGCTATACTATTTTCATATATCGTTCGAATTCCGAAATAATTTCCTACAGGAAAGTGAGACTGTACCATGAATAAAGGATTCCTCTACGCCGTCGCCGCCTACATCATGTGGGGGCTGTTGCCGATCTACTGGAAGCTGTTCACGCAAGTCGGTTCCGGAGAAATCCTGAGCCATCGCATCATCTGGTCGGTCGTCTTCGTCCTGCTGCTGGTGACCTTCACCTCGCGCTGGGGTCGTTTGAAACAGGCGGTACCCGACAAGCGCAGCAAGTGGGCCGTCACGCTCGCCTCCCTGCTGATCAGCTTGAACTGGCTGATCTACATCTGGGCGGTGAACAACAACCACATCGTCGAAGCGAGCCTCGGGTACTACATCAACCCGCTGGTCAACGTGTTCCTCGGCGTCTTTTTCTTAAAAGAAAGCCTGTCGAAGTGGCAATGGATCTCGATCGGCCTCGCCGCCTTGGGCGTGCTGATCATGACCGTGTCCTACGGGCACTTCCCGTGGGTGTCGATCACCTTGGCGCTGTCGTTCGGGCTGTACGGATTGACCAAGAAAAAAGTGCAGGTCGACACGATCGTCGGGCTGTCGTTGGAGACGGTGATCGTCTTGCCGTTTGCGCTCCTCTACCTGTTGATCTTCGAGCACGGCGGAGACGCGTTGACGGTGCTCTCCGGCTGGAAGATCGCCGCCCTGACTTTGGCCGGCATCGCCACCGCCTCGCCGCTGTTGTTCTTCGCGGAAGGCGTGAAGCGCCTGCCGCTGTCGATGATCGGCTTCGTGCAATACCTCTCCCCGACGATCACGCTGATCCTCGGCGTGTGGATGTACCACGAGGCGTTTACGACGGTGGACGCGATCTGCTTCGGGCTGATCTGGAGCGCGTTGATCTTGTATACGGCGCAGATTCTGGGCAAGTCGAGGAAAAAGCGGAACGGGTTGGGAAAAGAAGCGGTGGCGACAAGTTCGCGCTAGCCTAGCTGCTTGTCACCCGCATAGAAGCGCAGAAAAAAAGAGCTCTCAGAGGAGGGCTCTTTATTTTTTGCTTAGTAACAGTTGGTAGCCCCCGCGATACAGCCACCAGCGGCGCTACCACCAACAACGCCAGCGGCGCACCTGTGCTTTTTTTCTTGACTTCTTTTTTGCTCCTTGATATAGTTCATCTGTCGAATCATTTTACACTCAAACAGTTTGACCCTAAAACCAAGCCCTCTCCAAAGGAGAACCGAACCTATGGACAAACAACTGCTGCTCCAGATGATCGGTCGCTACGAGTCGGCCTCGTTCACCGTCAACCGCATCATGAATGCGATGGTACGGGAACGGATGCCGGACAACTTGACGGCCGATCAGCACTATATTTTGCGCTATATACGCGACCGTAAGCGTTGTACGCCTTCGGAACTGGCCGACTTTTTCTTCGTCGGCAAAAGTTCGATCACCGCGATCGTC
>DASTWJ010000077.1:0-14648 GCA_035776695.1 Bacilli bacterium | reverse complement strand
GATGAACGTGATCAAGGAAATCTGCGACCGCGTCGGCGTGATCGACGGCGGCGAGATCGTCGAACTCGGCCCGGTGACCGAAGTCTTCCTGAAGCCGCAACAAGCGATCACCAAGGAATTTGTCGCGCAAGTGAGCGATTTCGAAATTCCCCAGGAAATTCTCGCCGGCTTCCAAGCGACCCAAAGCAGCACGGACGAGCATCGCAAGCTGATCCAAGTCTCCTTCCTCGGCGACACCACGTTCCAACCGGTGATGTTCGAACTGCTCCATGAAAAGTCGGTGCCGTTCTCCATCCTGCACGGCACGATCTCGCGGATGAAGGAAACGCCCTACGGCCGTTTGGTGCTGGAGTTGACCGGCAACCCGCAAGCGCTCGATGACGTGATCGCCGCGCTCAAGGAACGCGGACTTGATGTGGAGGTGATTCACTAATGACCGACCTGTTTCCGAACCTCGACAGCCAAGAACTGCTCCAAGCGCTCTGGGAAACGATCATCATGGTCGGCATCTCCACCGTCTTCACCGCGCTGATCGGCCTGCCGCTGGGGATCCTCGTGGTCCTGACGTCCAAAGGGAACCTGATGCAAAATCGCCCCTTTTTCTACGTGCTTTCCTTTATCATCAACGTCCTGCGCTCCGTGCCGTTCATCATCCTGATGATCACGATGATCCCGGTCACCAAATGGATCGTCGGCACCTCGATCGGCGTCGCAGCAGCCATCCCGCCGCTCGTCGTCGGCTCGGCACCGTTCTTCGCGCGATTGGTCGAAGTCTCGCTGCGGGAAGTCGACCGCGGGGTGATCGAGATGGCTCAGTCGGCCGGTGCGACCACGTGGCAGATCATCCGCCGCGTGCTGCTGCCGGAAGCGCGTCCCGGCATCATCGCCGGAATCACGATCACGCTGGTCGCTCTCGTCGGCTACTCGGCGATGTCCGGCGTCATCGGCGGCGGTGGTTTGGGCGATTTGGCCCTGCGCTACGGCTACCAGCGATTCCAAACGGACGTGATGGTCGTTACCACCGCCGTCATGATCCTGCTTGTCCAACTGTTCCAAACTTTCGGCGACCTGCTCGTCCGCCGATTTACCAAACGATAGAGAAAAAAGAGAAACCAGAACTGAAAGGAAAGATGACACCATGAAAAAACTTCTCCTCGGCGCGATGGCGCTTCTGCTCACCGGCTCTTTGGCGGCCGGCTGCGGCTCGACGAACGACAAATCGAACAACACCGCTTCTGACAACGGCGGCGACAAAACGGTCACGTTGAAAGTCGGCGCGACCGCCGTCCCGCACGAAGAAATCCTCAAGCACATCCAACCGGCGTTGGAAAAAGACGGCGTGAAACTGGACATCGTGCCTTTTAACGACTACATCCAGCCGAACCTGCAATTGGCGGACGGCGAATTGGACGCGAACTACTTCCAGCACATCCCGTACCTTGAAGAGTTCTCCAAGTCCCGCGGTCTCGACCTGACCTACATCGCGAAAGTCCACATTGAACCGATCGGTGCGTACTCGCAGAAGATCAAGAAGATCGAAGACCTGCAAGACGGCGCGACCATCGCGATCCCGAACGACCCGACCCAAGTCGGCCGCGCACTGGCTCTGCTCGACAAAAACGGTCTGATCAAGCTCAAGGAAGGCGTCGGCATCTCCGGCACCGTCAAGGACATCGTCGAAAACAAGCACAAGTACGACATCAAGGAACTGGAAGCGGCGATGCTCCCGCGCGTCCTCACCGACGTCGAACTGGCGATCATCAACACCAACTTCGCGCTGGAAGCGGACCTCGTCCCGACCAAAGACGCGCTCTTGATCGAAGACAAAGACTCCCCGTACGTCAACGTCCTCGCCGTCAAAACCGAGGACAAAGACAACGAAGCGCTGCAAAAACTGGCGAAGGCGCTCAACTCCGATGAGGTGAAGAAGTTCATCGAAGACACCTACAAAGGCGCTGTCGTCCCGGCGTTCTAAGCAACGAACCTTTTGCCGAAAAACAAAACGACTTGGGGTTGAGACAAGGCTCCGTCTTCGGACGGAGCCTTTTTCTGTGCGGACTTGTTACGATAGAGACAACAAAGACGCACACACTCAAGGAGGAATCACAGATGTTCAGCACTCTGTTCGGAAGCAAAAGCAACACCAAACTGTCGACCACGACCACCGTCGAACTCTCTCCGGAGAACAAAGCGGGTTGGCAGCAAGTGCGGGTGAACGTATACAACGGCTCGATCCAACTGCGCCAATGGGACAATCAATACCTGCAAGCCACGATCCACGTCACGGTCAAAGGTCAACTGGCCGAGGAGATCACGGAAGACCAGACCGATCGCTTCTGGAATTTGGAAGGGGAAGGGCAGACGGTTGTCTTCGAACAAGTGAAACTGAAACAACTGCTCACCTCGTCCAGCGTCCAAGTATCGGTCGAACTGTTCGTCCCGCAACACCTGAACGCCGAACTGCACACGCACAACGGCCCGGTCGCCGTCATCGATTGTCTCGGCGAACTGGAAGCGACGACACACAACGGCGAGATCGTCGTGAAAAACCACACCGGCGACACCAAGCTCCACACCCACAATGGCAAAGTCTATGTTGAGCGCGTCCAAGGCGAGTTGATCGTCTCCTCGCACAACGGCGGACTGCACCTGAGCGGCATCGACGGCCGGATCAAAGGAGAAACGCACAACGGCGGCATCCGGTTGGCCAACTGCCACAACGATCTCGATCTGGTCACGCACAATGGCAAGATCACTCTCGCGAACCAAGAAGTGCTCGCCGGCGACTGGAACATGGTGACACACAAAGGAAGCATCGAACTCACCATGCCCAAAGACATCGACGCACACTTGAAACTGAAGACCTCGCTCGGCAAAATCAACGGTGGCGATCTGCTCCCCTTTACTTCCACCGGCGCTTCGCAACAGATGCAAGCCACGCTCGGGCAAGGCAAGCGCTCAATCCGATTGAAAACTTCATTGGGAAGTATTCATTTGAAAGCCTCAGTTTAAGTACTGGGGTTTTTCATTTGCAGGGGTTTGAAAAATTTCGTCGAATAGAGTAGAGGTGAGAGAGAAAATAGTGGGGGAATTCACATGAAGAGGCAAAATTGGCGATCCGCTCTACCGGCACTGCTGCTGCTCGGCTCCCTGTCCCCTTGGACGCTCGGAGCTGCGAACGTAGTGCATGCACAGGCGGATCGAGATTATACGATCACCAAAATCGACGTGGTCACCAAGCAGGAGGGGGCTTATGAGCACCCCGAGCAGATCACGGTGGAGCGCACGTTATCTGCCGGAGCGCTGCGCCCGGAACGGCTGCACCGCACGATCCTGCCTGCGGGGGTCCACCAGAGCATCACGATGGCTCCCGGCGGGCACAACGTCTATGTCGGCAACCGCCAAGACGGCCTGATCTGGGAGATCGACCCGGACAACGGCAAAGTGTTTCGCCAGATCAAGCCGAAGTGGGCGCCGTCCACGAACATCCAAGGGCTGGCCGTCGGAGCCGCCGAGGATCTCTATGTCTATTACAAGGGGAGTGGCAAGCTTCAACGGATCTCCTCATCCGGCGAATTGTGGGACAGTTGGACAGCCCCGACGAACGAGGGGAATTCGCTCGCCTTTGTCAAAGGGTCGCTGTATCTGCTCGACGGGAAAGGCACGGTCACGCAGATCGATGCGACCAGCAAGAAAATCAGCAAGCAAGTGACGTTGAAACGCCCCGACGGGCAAGCGTTTGCGGAGGGCGAGACAGCGAACCTTTTTTGGGACGGGAAATATTGGAATATTACGACATCTAGCAACCAATGGAAGTTGAACCGCTATACGGTCGAGTGGAAGTATGTCGATTCTCTCGACCTGCAACAGGGCGTCATCGACGGGTGCCTGTTCAACGGCCGCGAGTATCTGACGGTAAACACGGCGCAAAACCTGCTGACCACCGTGCGGATGGTCGAGGATGACAGCGCCGTGGTCGATCAGGTCGTGACCCCGCACTATCAGTACCTGGGGAACGTGCTGACCACGACGGAAGCCCAGCGGATGTACCCGCTGTACGATGACCGCAATGTGTTGCTCGTGTATAGCGATGCCAAGAAAATGAAGCAGGAGGACTTCAAGCCGCTGGTATCCTATCTGGACAGCGACGGAAAGCGGCAAGGCGCGATGTTCGACTCATTTGTGTTTCTGGCCAGCTCGCAGGTCGGCATGTTTAACAAGGTGACCGACGAGCAGGCGTGGAGCAAGTTTCGCAAGCAGGCGCTGGACAATATCGCGGTGCTCGACAAGGAATGGGGCGCACATACGGAAGCGCTGCAGACCGAATCGCTGGCCAAAGTCTATCTCGCCGTCCCCGCTCCCAACCCGCAGGACCCGTTGGATGTACAGGAGGCGGCGATGCATCGGTATATCGATGACGCGATGACCAGCCTGTATGGCGCTCATTTTGAACACATCGAGTTCCGCGGGTTCTACTGGCATTCGGAAAGCGCTGCTTTTGCCGACCCGCTGGTGGTGGACTTCAACCGCTATGTCCATCAAAAAGGACTGCTGTCGATGTGGATTCCCTACTTCGGCTCGCCGGATGCCAACAGCTACAAGGCGCTTGGATTTGATGAAGTCTTCTCGCAACCGAATTATTATTTTGAGAAATACCAACCGAATCTCAATCGCTTCCACGAGGTCGCCGAATCGGGTGCGCGCTTTGGCAAAGGCGTGGAGATGGAGTTGGACGGCAATGTGCTGGCGGACAACGACTACCGCGAGCGTTTTCTCGATTATTTGAAATACGGGTCGGCCCAAGGCTGGCTTCAAGCTTCGAAAGCTTGGTATGCCGGAACGGACGGGATCAACCAGTTGTACGAAAATCACGATACGCTGTATGACGAGATCTACCACGTGATCAAAGGCACCTACAAGCAACCGAGCGTCACACTGACCACTCCGAAAAAGGGGACGTTGCAAGGGAGCCTCTACCTGTCGAGTTCCAACCGCGCCAAGCTGCGACTGAACGTGCTGCACCAACGCCCGTTTCAGATCGAAAAAGTGATCGTGCAAACGGACGAGATGGACGGGAGCGTGTTGCATTACCAAGGCACGTTGCGCGTAGATGAGGAATTGACGGTGCGCGACGGGGCGCTGGTCAAACAGGCGATCGGTAAACCGGCTGACGACCTGCGCATCGGGTTTAACGAACCGCTGACCCTGCCGGTCGACGTCTGGATCGTGCCGCAGGGCAAGACACTCTATTCGGATGTCAGCGGCTACCATGTGCAAGCGCCGACGATCATGAAGCTGACCAACTTAGGTGTGATGTCCGGGGAGGAAAAGGACGGCAAAACGCTGTTTCACCCGGATGGTGAGGTCGAGCGCGGGGCGTTCGCAACGCTGTTGACGCGGCTGGACGACCTGACCGCTTCACAAAAGCAGCGCGCGTTTGCCGACGCACAGGCGCCTTCGATCGCGGCTGTGGTGGACAATGAACTGATGCAAAGCGTCGACGCGATACATTTTGCACCGGACCGACCGATGAAGCAAGAGGAAATCGCCGTCGCGTTGGTGCGGCTGATGCATCTGAACGGGATTCGGGCCGATGTGCCGGCCGGGATGACGATACGGAATCAAGAGAAGATCACGCCCGAATGGTTGGATCTCGTATTAGAAGGGAAGGTGCTCGGGCTGTACGGCGACAAGTTCGGTCTGCGCAAATTCGACCCGCAGGAGTTGGTGACGCGTGCCGACCTGTCCGACGTGATCAACAACACGCTGAAGCGGTTGCAGCCGGACTTTGCGTGGGAGTCGGAGGACGACTCGTATCCGCCGACACCGACAGAGCCGGACACGACTCCGACCGAACCCGATTCGACAACGGATGACGATTCGACGACGGGGTCGCCGGTCGGGGACCACCCCGAGGGGTCCGACACGAACACGAACACGGATACAACGGATGAGAATACCGATGATTCGTCACAGACAGATCAACAGGACGAACAGGATCAAGACCCATCTGATGCTCCGGCTGATGAGGAGGAGAACCTCCCGTCAATTCCTGTCGGCTCGCACGGATAAATAGAATCGATCGCACGAAAAAAGCTGAGTTCCTTTATGGGGAACTCAGCTTTTTGTTTTGTCTATACGTCTTGCTTACGCCCCTTGCTCCACGGCAGGTGCGGACAGCGACTCTTTTTTCACCAATACGCGACTGAGCAAGCGGAACTGCACGAAGCCGAACACGACGAGCGCACCGGCTATCACGCCGCCAAACCAAGCGGGGCCGCCGATCGTCTGGAAGGCAAACGCCCCGACCAGCGGGCCGAACGTGCCGGTCATCCCAAAGCTCATAAAGCCGGAGATCGCAAAATACCGCCCGCGAAATTCCGGCGGGGCCATCACGGAGATCGCCTTTTGCATCACCGGGCCGTTGAGCATCTCGCCGATCGTGAAGCAGATTTCCGCCGCCACCAGCACGAGGAAGGAAGGAGCCCAGCCGTAGCCCAAGGCGGTGAGGGACAGAATCAGGTAGGCGGTCAGCACCACGGCGCGAATCGGGAACCGCTCGGCGAAGCGGGCGATCAGCAGTTGGAAGCAGATCACCATCACGCCGTTGATCGTCAGCATCGTGGCATACGTATCCATGTAATGGAGCGGGTCGAAGTTCGCTTTCAAATGCTGCGGGAAGATCGTATCGACCTGCGAATACAGCAGCGAGACCGGGATCATCGACATCGAGATGAAGAAGATCATCTTGTGTTCGCGCAGGCGCAGTTTCGGCTGACGATCGCCTGTTGCCTCCCCCTGCACCTCGCCTTCGCCGCTTTTCATCTTCTCCCGCGCCTCTTTCGGCAGCGTCTCCGGCACTTTCCAGATCAGGAGCAGCAAGAACGAGAGCAACGCCGTCGCACAGATCGCGAAGGAAAAAGACGGGTTGATCTGATAGAGTTTGACACCGAGCAACGGGCCGGTCGCCGCCCCGACGTTGAGCGCCGTATGCAACAGCGCGAACACTTCGGAGCGCTTCTCCTCCGGCACCACATCGGTCACCTGCGCGTTGGCCGCCGGGAAGAACAAGGCGCCGCCGATGCCGCTGACCACGGTGAGGAGCGCAAACGTCAGCAGCGAGTCGGCGAAGATGTAGCCGATGATCGAAGCCGCATCGAGCAGGAGGGCGATGATCATCACCGGTTTGCGACCGAAGCGGTCGGCAAACGAGCCGGAAAACAGACCGGCGATCATGCCGGTCGCCGATTGCAACCCGATGATCAACATCGAGAGCTCCAGCGAATTGTCCAGCTTGTCGTAGAGGTATAAGGCCAAAAAGGGACGGATCATATACGAACCGACCGTCGTGAGGATCGTGCCGATGACGCGAATCCAGATCGTCTGGTCATACCGACCGAACAGATTTCGCAACATGCGCCTCACCTTCCTTTCCTGCAGGGAGCACTCCCTGTTGATTGTTGAAGTATACACAATGCCCGCCGCCTTGAAAAGAGGAATTGCAAAATTTTACAAAAATCTCCTGCGCCCAAATTCACTCGGGACAAGAGCACAAGCGGACATCGTGCAATATACTGCCAGTGACATTTGACTAAGGAGGTCGACCCGGTTGAAATCATACACCGTCCAAAAGGGAGATTCCCTTTGGAAGATTGCCAAAATGCACGGCGTCGCCTTGAAGGATCTGATCGCAGCCAATCCGCAGATTGCCAACCCCGATCAGATCGATGTTGGGATGCAGATCCATGTGCCCGGCGCGACGGAAGAAGCCGCACCTGTTGAAACAGCCGTACCCGGCAAGTCGACGCCCACTCCGCCGAGCCCCGACTTGATGGATGTTGGGGTGGAAGGAGAGGAGGCCGCTCCGGAAGTGGTCGAACAGCCGGAGATGGCGACCGAACCGACGCCGGCTGCGGCGGAGATGCCGGCGCCACCGCCCCCGTCCCCCGCGTATCCGTCCGTCCCGAAATGGGAGGGGCTTTGGAAATATGTCGTCAAACACGGCGACACGATGTTCAAAATCGCGAAGCAAGTCGGGGTGACGCTGGACCAACTGAAAGCGGCCAATCCGCAAGTGCCCAACCCTGACACGATCTACTCCGGTCAGGTTTTGAACATCCCGTCCTCCGGTCTCAAGCCGAAAGGGAGCAACCCCGGCCCGGCCAAGAAGATGACCAAGGAAGAGTTGACTGCACCGATCGCCATGCCGAAGGAAGAGCTCACCGCTCCGATCGCGATGCCCAAAGAAGAACTGACAAAACCGAAGGAGATGGTCACGATGGAAAAACCGAAAGTGACGGCCCCGATGCTTCCGATGATGCCGCCCGCTCCGCAAAAACCGCTGCTCGACGTCGATGCCAACCTGCAATTTGCCCCGCACACCGATCTGAACTTCCAATGGGCACCGCATAAGGAAAACAACATCAACGTGCAACTGCAGAATCAACAGCAACAGCAACAAGCGCAAATGCCGGCGACTCCGCATCATTCGCACAACCCGCATCACGGCAACCCGCACTCCGAAGTCGTCGCCGCACAGAAACAAGAGATGACCGCACCGATGGCGATGCAGCAGGAGCAGATGATGATGCCGTACCATCACCCCCACCACCCGATGATGATGATGTACATCCCGGTCTCCAAGAAGAAAAAGTACCACAAGCACAACAAATGCCACAAGAAAATGAAAATGAAGAAAAAATGCGGGTGCCATCACCACCATCATGAACACGAGTATCATCAAATGATGCTCCATCACCACCACATGATGATGCAAATGCAGCACATGGGTACCTACCCGCGCACCTTCTACAACGAAGAAAACTAAACCGTTCGGGCAAGGGGGGAGGGGAGCCTGAGATTCGCGAGGCTCCCTTTTTTCATGCTCGCAAGGAGGTGAGCCAAGAATGGGGGGATCGTGCTTAACGAACGGCTGATCGGCAAACTGCAAGACGAGTTCGGGCTAAATTTTCGCGGCTTTGTACGCCTGCGAACGGTGGTCGGCGTGCGCACCGACGGCGGGGCGATGATTCTCAAGCGCTATGTCGGCGAAGGGATGAAGCGGCGGCTGGAAGCGCTTGGCGACGCGCTCGATGTGGTGTTGCAGGCGGGTGTCGAGATCGCGCCTTACTTGCGCACGCGAACGGACGATGTGTTCGTCACGCACCGCGACGAACTGTGGACGCTTCAGCCGTGGCTGCCCGGGCGGCATGTGTCGATGCGGACGCGAGAGGAACGACGAGCGGCAGCCGGCGTATTGGCCGACTTGCACAACGTGCCGGCCGGACGCTTGATCGAAGCGCCGTTTTTCCTCCGCGTGCCGCCTTTGTGGGAAAAATACCGCCACCGCCTCGAACGGGCACAAAATGCGACGCTCAAAGCGTTCCATCTGCGGGAGTTGTGGCGACCGTTCGCCGACCAAGCGGCGCTCTCGCTCCATGAACTGCAACGCACGACCGCAACGCGAGCGTTGGAACGCGATGCTCGCTACGGCTCACTCTGTCATCGCGACCCCGCTCCGCACAACTTCCTCTGGCAAGGGGAGCGGGCGGCGCTCATCGATTTTGATCTCGCCGGTCTCGATGCGCGGGCGCACGACTTGTACCAACTGATGAACCACGCGCTGTATCTCAACGGCTGGGAACGCCGGCTTTTTTCCGACATGATCGAAGCGTATGAGCGGGTGCGGCCGTTGGGCCACGAGAACCGCAAGACGTTGGAAGCGCTGATGCTGTTCCCGTCGTTGGTCGTACGCGAATGGTATGATTATGGCAAGACGGGCAACCGCGACACGTTCAAGCCGCGCCTCGACTGGGCGATGAAACAGGAGGAGCTGCGGATGCGAGAGGTGCGTGCGTTGTTTTGACAACCGGACAACAGAAAAGGCACATCGTGGCGTGTGGCGCACGATGTGCCTTTTCGCGTTTCGAGGGAAACGAGTACTATACGAAATCAGGACAGGAGCGACTGGACTGAACCTTGGTTCTCTCGTTGATGTTCTTCGAAGTTCTCCTCTTCCGTTCTCGCAATCCAAGTGATGCCAAAACCGATAGTACTGACCAACAATACGAACGCGACGACCGTGGATGCCAAGGCGCTCCGCCCCCTTTTCCTTTTGTGTGAGATGCTTCTATTTATATAGACGTGGGTGATGACCGTTTCGTTTCAAGGAATTTGAACTTTTAGCGAAAAAGTTTTTCGAACAGGTGTTCCTATCCTGTCATTCACACTATAATGGGAGGTAGCAGACTTTCTCAAAGGAGGATCTAGCGATGGCGGAGTTGGGACAGAGGTTGCGCAGAAGGCGGTTGGAATTGGGTTGGACGCAGGGAGAGGCGGCACAAGGCGTTTGTTCGCCGGCGCTGTTGTCGATGATCGAGGGCGGTCGCGCCAAGCCGTCGGCCGGCACGTTGCGCCGATTGGCGGAGCGGTTGTGCGTTCCCTTGCCGGAATTGGTTCAGGGAGCACGGCCGGAGCTGACGGCGCGGGTGCGGTTTCAACTGGGGCAGTCGTATTTGGCGGAAGGGGATTGGCAGAGCGCCGAGCAGTGGTTTCGCGAGATCGAAGAGGCGGCGGTGGCGGAGATCGGCCGGTATGAGTGGGAGGTGGCGCAAGCGCGAGTTCTGGCCTTGGCCGGACGTTTTGAACTGGCATGTCTTTTATTGGAAGACTTGTATGAGCAGGCGTCTTTGTTGCAGAACAGGGAGCGGATGTATCGGATCGTCTGGCTGATGGGCGAGTTGGCGGAGGCGGCGCGGCGGACGGAAGTGGCGGAGCATCAGTACCGCCGAGCGCACCGGTTGTTCGAGCAGGGGCTGACCCCGTCAGTCGAACAGGAGGTGGCGCTGTATGCGGCGTTGGCGCGGACGGTGAGAAGGAACGGGCGCGAGGAAGAGGCGCACGAGTGGGTGCAGGTAGCCCGATGGCGCAGAGAAGCGTGCGGGTCGGCCGCGGACGAGAGGGTGCGGTTGCGCGACCTAGCCGAGTTGGCATTGGAAGAAGGGCGGGTCGAGCAGGCGGCACGGCTGGTCGAGGAAGCCGAGACGGAAGCGGAGTTGGCCCGACGGCAGAAGCGCCGCGCCGAAGAACACCGCCTGTTCGCGGCTCATCTGTTGCGCCAAGGAGACGCGCAGGCGGCGCTCCCGTGGTATGAAGCGGCTATGCAAGAAACGGACATCGCCGACGACCTGCCGTGGGCGGCCCAATTACTTGGCGAAATGACAGCCTGCCTGCAACTGACAGGCAGTCGGGAAGCGGCACTTGCGTTGTGGACGGAGTGGTCAAGCCCGATTCAACGCTTCTTTCTGAAAGGCCATCATCAGGAGCACGCCGGACATCCACCCGCCCAATAAGGGATAGATGGCATTTTGCTGAAACAGATAAGCGGTGACCCCGCCGCCGTAGGCACAGAAGCTACATACGAGCAGGTGTGATCGCTTCAAACGGATTCCCCCTTTCCCCAAGGTGGTTCACAGATGTTTACTACCAGCGTATCCGCCACCGCTCGTCTGATATGAATGTTTTGATTTGCCCTGAGAAAAAGGAAATGTATGTTCGCCAGCGAATACAATTAACTTCAGAGGATATGGAGGAGGAATTCCCAGCATGCGAATCATTGGGATCGACCCCGGGTACGGGCGCACCGGCTACGGCGTCGTCGACATGATCGGCAACCGCATCAAGTCGGTCGAGTACGGCTGTATCGAAACGAAGCCGCACACGCCGATACCGGATCGCCTGCTCGACATCTATGGGGCGATCAAAACGGTCATCGCGACGCACAAGCCGGACGCGATGGCTGTCGAACAGCTTTTCTTCAGCAAAAACATCACGACGGGGATCGATGTGGCCCAAGCGCGCGGCGTCGTCTTGCTCGCCGCCCGCGAAGCCGGTCTGCCCGTCGGTGAATACACGCCGATGCAAGTCAAACAATCGCTGGCCGGCTATGGCAAAGCGGATAAGAAACAAATCCAGGAGATGGTGCGGATGTTCTTGGGGCTCGAGAAGATCCCGCGCCCTGACGACGCGGCCGATGCTTTGGCCGTGGCGATCACGCACGCCCACACCGCTCCTTTTGAGAACCGATTGAAAGGAAGACTCTGATGATCGCATTTGTCGAAGGAGAAGTGGCCTACGCCAAGCACGACCATCTCGTGCTGAACGTCGGCGGCGTCGGGTATCAGGTGTATGTCACGGGCACGACCGCCTACAGCGTCAAGGAGGGCGAGACGTTGCGGCTGCACACGCACCATCATGTTCGCGAAGACGCCCACCTGCTCTACGGATTCAAGACGCGAGAGGAGCGCGAACTGTTCGGCCGTCTGAACAACGTCAGCGGCATCGGGCCCAAGGTCGCGCTTGCCATTCTTGGTTCCGGCTCACCGGATCAGGTGGTGTTTGCCATCCGCGCGGAAGATGTCAACTTTTTGACAAAACTCCCCGGGATCGGCAAGAAGACGGCACAGCGGCTGATCCTCGACCTCAAAGAGAAGCTGGAGGACATGGCAGGTGTTTTCCCGACGTCAGCTTACTCTGCCTCGCCGATACCGCAATCTACATCCCAAGGAGAGGGCTCGGAGTTATTTGATGCCCTTTTGGCCCTTGGCTATAATGAGAAGGAAGCGCAGGGGGCTGTCCGAAGCCTTCGGGACGAGATTGAGCAAGGAAAATCGCTCCAAGAGCTGATCAAGCTCGCTCTCAAGCAACTGATGCGCCAATAGGGGGAGGACAGTCGTGGAAGAGCGAATCATATCATCCCAAGAACTGCACGAAGACCGCGAACAGGAAACACTGCGCCCGCGCTATCTGAACGAAATGATCGGACAGCGCAAAGTTCGCGACAACATGCGCGTCTACATCGAGGCCGCCAAAATGCGGCGGGAAGCGCTCGACCATGTGTTGCTCTACGGACCGCCGGGACTTGGCAAAACCACGTTGTCCAACGTCATCGCCAACGAACTGGGCGTGAGCATCCGCACCACATCGGGCCCCGCCATCGAACGACCGGGCGACCTCGCCGCCTTGCTGACCAACCTGCAGCATGGCGACGTGCTGTTTATCGATGAGATCCATCGCCTGAACAAGAGCGTCGAAGAAGTGCTCTATCCGGCGATGGAAGACTACGCCCTCGACATCATCATCGGCAAGGGGCCGGCCGCACGCTCCGTGCGCCTTGATCTGCCGCCGTTTACCCTGATCGGCGCCACGACCCGCGCCGGTATGCTGTCACTGCCTTTGCGCGACCGCTTCGGCGTGGTCAGCCATCTGGAGTATTACGATGTGGAAGATTTGAAAACGATCATCGTGCGCACCGCCGAGATCCTCGACGTGCCGATCGATCCGGACGGTGCGCTGGAGATGGCGACAAGGTCTCGTGGGACGCCGCGCATCGCCAACCGCCTGCTGAAGCGGGTGCGTGACTTTGCGATGGTGCAAGGGGACGGCGTGATCACCAAGGAACTGGCCGATCATGCCTTGCGCCTGATCCAAGTGGACAAAAAAGGACTGGACGAAGTCGATCATAAATACCTGCTGACGATCATAGAGAAATTTGGTGGCGGGCCAGTCGGGTTGGACACCATCGCGGCGACGATCGGGGAGGAGTCGGACACGATCGAAGACGTGTACGAGCCATACCTGTTGCAGATCGGGTACTTGCAACGCACCCCGCGCGGTCGCATGATCACCCCGCACGGCTACCACCACTTCGGTTTGACACCGCCTGAAGACCGATAACCGACATACTTTTTCACGAAAGATCCAAAGGGGCCCCAAAAAGGGGAGCGGATGTGCGAATCCTATAACAAGCGAGGTGGAATGGGTGGGTATCTTACCGTTCCGACGCAAGAAATCGGAGGAGACATCGGACCTCAACCAGTTGTTGGCTCGAGCACGCAACGGGGAAGAGGAGGCGCGCGACAAACTGTTGCGCGATTACATCCCATTTGTGGCGAAAAGCGCCTCGCAAGCAACCGGGCGATACATCCGTCGTGGGCAGGACGACGAATTCAGTATTGCGCTGACCGCTTTCAACGAAGCGATCGAACGATACGACCTTGATCGCGGTACCTCATTCCTCGGGTTTGCAGATACCGTCATCAAGCGGCGACTGATCGACTATTTTCGTTCGAGACAAGCCAAACAAAGGGATCTGCCGTTCTCCGATTTCGAGGTCGAAGATGAAGAGGATAACGTCATCAACTACGTCGAAGTCCAAAAATCTGTCGAGCAGCACCACAAACAACAAGAGACAGACATGCGCCGCGACGAGATCGTGCGCTTCACCCAAATGCTCGGCGAATTCGACATCTCGATGGAAGAGCTGGTCGACCTCTCGCCCAAGCACCAGGACGCACGCGAAAACGCGATGGAAGTCGCCAAGATCATCGCGGACCAAGACGAACTCAAGCAATACCTGCTGACCAAACGATCATTGCCGCTCAAAGCGTTGATGTCACATGTTTCCGTCAGCCGCAAGACGATCGAACGACAACGCAAGTACATCATCGCCATCTCACTCGTACTCATCGGCGATTTTGACATGCTGCAAGACTATATCGTCTGAAAGGAGGGCCGTTGATGCAGAAGAAAGGAATCGTCATGCAGATCGCTAACGGGCAGGCGGTCGTGCTGACCCCCGAACGCGAATT